>DATCFI010000205.1:0-2539 GCA_036509585.1 Hanamia sp.
TCAACTTGCGTTAGTTTTCCATCTACGCCTTTCCAGATAAGCCCGATTAGCTCTTTTAAAATCTGTCTTTTTTCTTCATTGTTTTCAACCGCTTCAATCCTAAAAGGATTCATGGTAATTGGTTTTTCCTCTGTGTAAGTGATGTACTTCCCTCCAAAATATTTACACAATCCATAGTAGCTATTACCAGTATCAACAAGAACAATATCCGCCCCTAATTCTTTACACTGTTTAGCATAAGAATTGGTAAAAAAAGATTTCCCGCTTCCTGAAGGGCCAAGAATAAATCTATTTCTGTTGGAAATCCTGCCGGTAAACATGGGCAATTCACTGGTATCTATTCCAATAGGCAATCCCTGTCTATCGGTAAACCATAATTGATAGTCTGAGTTATCTGATTTTGGAAGTGATTCTTTAAAAAAAAAGCATATAGCAGCCGGACGGCTCGTCAGAAACAAATCATACTCTTTTAGTTCTTCTGCATTCCCTGGTATGGCTGAACGAAACAATTCCATTTGGTTGTAAGTGTTTTTTCCAGAGATGATTCCAATAGAAAATAAATTATTTTCTATTGCATTGACAGCCTTTTCAATTCTGTCTTTGGTGTCACAAACGATAATGTTATAGTGAGAATAAACAAGCAGTTCATTATTCTGCGCTATATCAATAAACATATCGTTTATATCTGCTACCGACAGATCATTAGCAGGATCAGGCATAGAAGTGTGCCTTTTCTTTTTTAATTCCAGGTCTGTTTTTAGTTTTCGTTGATCCGGTATTTTTACAACCTGGTTATATAGGATAGTATCAACATTTACATTGAGTAAAAATGCAAGGTTATCAATAGGAAAAGTTTTTCCTATCTCCTGACTCACCGTATAGGTGGTAACGTTTGATGGAAGATTGATTTCATCAGTATCAATCAAAGAAATAGATCTAAGGCTTTTATCTTCGTAGTAAACACCTTTCTCATCACAAGATAGGTTTCCAATTGAAAATTGTTTATCAGAAAAATTGAATGCAATGAACCTGTTATAAAGCAATTCAATTTCATTTTTGGCTAGCAAAGCACAGGGGATTTTTTGATTTTTAATCGTATCAACGATTTTGCTGGCTTTATCTAAAAACTCTTTTAATGCTTTTGCATCGAAGCTAAAAAAATGACCTTTCGAAGCTTCCTTAGTTATAGTTAAGTAAGTAGTTATCTCTTTGTAAATCCGGCCTTCAAAATGCTGAAAATATTTTTTTGATAAATAGTCTTTTGTATCACCCGCATTTTTTGAAAATCTTTGAGAGGCTATAATATCGGTCTTCTGTAAAATATATCCATCACCCAACAGCTTTATAATCTGGCCGAAAAGTAGATGATAATTTTCATAGTTTTCTGGATTGGCAGAATATTGGGGAGATAAGTTATAAATCCTCATAATTAAAGAAAAACTACCTGAGTGGTTATATACCACATTGAAGCCTGGTAGCTCTTCTTCAATTTTTATAAATGGTCTTTCAAACTCTTTTCTTTTCATAAAAACAATAGCTTTATTTATTTATTAATTTTCTAAAAACGGGCTTATGAATAAAAATTGTTTTCTCTCTTTTTTTGTTATGAAGGCCCTCCTTTTGTTTATTGATGACATAGAGCAAACCCGGAACGGTTACACAAAAAAGTACCACCAGTCCCACAATACTTGAAACTATAGCTGTTATAAGCCCGGCGACGATTATCCCTGCAACCAATACGCCTGCAGCGTAATAAATAAACCTGCCCTTAAACATTTTAAATATTAAAGGGCGTTGTAGTCCTTTATAAATTGCGAATTCTTCAGTTTGCATAACCGTTATTGCAGAGTTTTTAATTGTAGAAAAAAAGGGAGGATTTTTTAATCATAAATACCTCCCTTTACATTTTGAATAGAGGTTTTTGTGCTGTTCTTTTTAAGTAAAGAACACATTAAGTACCGTACCGGTTAAGAGCAGGAAAACGCATGCGCCAGCCCAACCGATAATCTCTTTTTGAACTTCATGATCTCCGTTATTCCACTTCACATATACCCGTATACCACCAGCCAAACCTACAATAGCGCCCACTGCCAGACAAAGCTTTGAGACCAAAGCGTATGTCCCGCTTATTGTAGTCGCCGCAGATGTTAAACCAGCGTTTATGTCTAAAAGAGTACCTGCATCTGCGATGCATGGTATAAAAGCTACAAAAGCCATCACGAAAAAGAAAAGTGCTTTTTTCTTTCCGGTTTGTTTTACCATTTCTTTCATAAATGATTGTTTAAAAATTGAAAAATAAAAATTCCAAAAACTATCTTATTTAAATGTGTCCTTTACATTCCGAACATTACTTTTATAAATACCTGAATGATGATAAGCATCAAAATGCCACCAGCCCAAAGAATCACCTCGTTTTCAATATTATGATTACCCATACTCCATTTCTTATAAATCACCACGGCACCGACAAGTGCAAGACAAGCCCCGATAGATAAAATCAAGGCAGATAAATCACCATAATCAATTCCTATATCCAAAA
>DATCFI010000206.1:0-2100 GCA_036509585.1 Hanamia sp.
ACTCTGAAACTTTTTTGTAAATTCTATTAAACTCATTCCTGTAAACATGGCTAATAATTTTAGCTCAAATATACTAATATTATTAGCTTAAAACAAATACTATTCAATTCATCACGACCTATCTGCTTTATTCTATAAATAAATAATCAACATTTTGATTTTGTTAGGTAAAATCATTTAGCGCCAAAGCAGAAGAAAATTACTATAACCTAAATCTGGTCTCCTAAAGCTTTTTGCTCATACTCCAATGAAAACAGGATATAAACCGACTGCAAGTCCCGCATCTATTTTTTCTTTAATTCAGCTACTCCTGCCCGATACGTATCCCCTATCGGTAACTCTACTCCAGTTATCAATCCAATTTTTCTGAACTGTATGAATAAAATCTGATTGATGGCAACTATATAACTTCTATGAATGCGGATGAACAATTTTTTTGGTAGCTTTTCTACCATTGCCATCATTGACAAAAGCGTTGAAAAGGTCTCTCGCTTTGTATGGATCTTTGCATAATCATTTGATGCCTCAATGAAAATGATTTCATTATACGCGATCGTTATTATTTTATAATCAGAATGGATTTGCAAAAATTCATTCTGCGAATCCTCCATTTGAGCATTTATGTTTTGCAAAAGAACTGCCCTATTCACTGCTCGTTGAAACCTCTCTATGCCAAAGGGTTTCAATAGATAGTCGACGGCTTCCAATTCAAATCCGTCTATTGCAAATTCGCTATGTGCGGTAGTAAATATGACCATTGGCTTAATTGACAAATTCTTATATAATTGAATACCATCAACGCCCGGCATCTTTATATCAAGAAAAATAAGGTCGACCAGATTATTTTTTAGATACTCTTGCCCCTCCAGTGAGTTCGAGAATGTGAATTTAAGGTTCAGGTTCGAAGTCCTGGAAATATATCTTTTTACAACTTCGAGCGCCAGCGCTTCATCATCTATAGCCACACAGTTTAACATATAAAAAAAATTAAATAAGCACTTATTTACTGCCTTTCTACCCAGATTTTTCAACCCACGTCTATCCTAAATTACTCATCAAAATGGGTTATTTCTACTAACAGCATCCTTTTCTAAGACCAACCTATCATTTAACACCAGAAGATTAAAAAAGATTCATTTAATGCTTGTTCCCCACGATAATTATAAAGGTTAAATGTACTGTTTTATCGGTAAAAAGTAGGAAAAAGCAATTTTCACATTTTCTTTACGGTATCTTTTATAGTTTTATTCTCTTTTTATCAATAAATAATTTTCCGATGCCGGAACTACAATGCTTATTTACAGGTGCTAATCCGGCCGCTTTTGAGAAGTTGTCGGCCTATGCTGCTAAACTCCCATGGCTTAACGTTCTAGGCAAACCGATTAACGCCCGTGAAGCCATGCATTATTTGCAGGAATTTGAAGTAGATATTGTTTTTTGTGATGCAACAACCGTAATCGATCCTGAGATTGAAAATTTTATGATCAATAAGTCCGGAAAAATATTAGTTGTTGTAGTAACCACTTCTGAGGAATTGATAACGTGCGATTTCAAATGCGATATCTTTAGTTTTCTCGAAACGCCGGTTTCTTTTGAAAGATTTTTTAACGTAATAAACCAGGCAAACGCATACCTGCAGTTGTTTGAAAAATCTAATGAAAGTTTACCTGCAAATTATGTTTTTATAAAATCTGAATACAAATTTTATAAAGTAAAATTTACAGACATTCTGTTTTGCGAAAGCATGAAAGATTATACACAGGTGTATGTGGTTAACAAAATAAAACCGATAACTACACTTCAAAACTTGAAAACATTCGCAAGTAAATTACCCAAGGACGATTTTGTACGGATACATAGATCCTACCTGGTTTCATTAGAGAAAATTGACGCTGTAAGCAAAAACGAGATTACGATAGGCCAGAAAACGATCCCGGTTGGAGAAAGCTACCGTAGTTCGTTGTATAGGCTAATACAACAATCTTCCTGAAAAAGAATACGGTGTGAAACTTTTCACACCGTATTCTTTTTACTATTAGTTAAAAGACAGTTCAGTTATTGTATGATACCCAGTTTCTTTAATTCTTCCTTTTTGACAAT
>DATCFI010000207.1:0-27412 GCA_036509585.1 Hanamia sp.
TTCACCCGCATTAATCAGCCTGCCGATATTCAGGTATCCCTAATTCAGGAGCTCACGGATGTAATTAGAGACGAAATGTATGAAACGGACGACAAGCAGGAAAAAAAGAGATTGGAAACAAGGCTGTACAAATACGAGCAAAAAATATCCGCTCTTATGGACACTCCGAAAGATCAGGGAGTGCTTGATTTTTCGCAGTTAGGAATAGATTTTTTAATGGTAGACGAAAGCCAGGAATTTAAAAATTTAGAATTCTCAACAACAAAAAGAAATATAAGAGGTTTAGGTAACCCTTTGGGAAGCAAGAAAGCTTTTAATATGCTTGTTGCTTGCCGGCACCTGCAAAATATCCATAAGGCTGATAAAGGCATCATATTCTCATCAGGAACGCCCATTAGCAATACAATGGCAGAACTTTATTTGCTATTTAAATACCTGCGTCCTGATAAAATGAAAGAAACCGGAATTACAAGTTTTGACAGGTGGGCCGCAAACTTTGCAAATGATTACTCCGATCTTGAATATTATATGGGCAGGTTTAAAGAAGTTCATCGCTTCAGGGAGTTTGCCAACCTTCCGGAACTATTAACCCTCTACCAGGAAATTGCAGACGTTCGCAATAACAGCAACCTCACTTTGGATAAGCCAAAGGCTGATCACACTCTGATTAAAATACAGCCTTCCCAAACGCAATTAAACCTCATTGAAAAATTACAGGATTACATTAATTCAAAAGGCAATGATTTTGCAGAAGAATTAGGGCTTATTGCAGGCTATGATGATCGAAAGGGAATCAACCCCTCCTTCGCTCTTTTAGCAATAAATTTTGCAAAAAAATTAAGTCTTGATCCACGGTTGATTGACCCTGCTTATGCGCCCGGAACCAAATTAGTTGAAGCAGCTGCAAATGTTGCAAAGATCTACCTGGAAACAAACGAATTTAAAGGCACACAATTAATCTTTAGCGACATTGGTACACCAAAAAGCAGCAATAAAATTGATAACCTCTTTGAGCATCTTTCAGGCGATATTCCCCAGGCTGATTTAGTGGAGATTTTTGGTGAAGATTATTATGAAAAGAAATCTAAACCAAAGCTGGAAGATATTAAAATTAAGGTTGGCCAGGTTTTAAAACTTACTGATAGCGAAGTTGATAATCTTGCTGAAGAAGCCAACACAGCAGAAAATTTTAATGTCTATTCTGAAATAAGAAGGTTATTAGTGGAGAAAGGTATTCCTGAAAAAGAAGTCGTTTTTATTCACGACTACAACACCCGCAAACAAAAAGAAGATCTGTTTGAAGCTGTCAATAAAGGTGAAATAAGAATTGTCTTAGGTTCAACAAAGAAACTTGGAACAGGAGTAAATGTTCAGAATAGAGTCGTAGCAGGCCATCACCTGGATATTTCATGGAGACCCTCAGATATTGAACAAAGAAATGGCAGGTTTGAAAGGCAGGGAAATGAAGCGGCAAAAATTTACCGGGATAATAAAGTAGATGCGTTCTATTATGCTACAGAGCGAACGCTCGATGCAAGCATGTACAATACCGTTTCACAAAAAGCGAAATTCATTGCTCAATTAAAAACTACGGCCAACGCTGATGTTAGAACAATCAAAGATATTGAGGAAGATGTTGATATGGGTAGTATGGCTGCTGAATTATCGGGAGATCCTGTATTCAAAGAAAAAGCAAATCTGCAAAAGAGGGTAACCGAGTTAACACAACTGGAAAAATCTTTTAAATCAAAAAAGTTTGACTTCGAAAGCAACATCAGACACTCAGGGTTAAGGATAAAAGCATTTGAAGGGCAAGTTGAAATTCTAAAAAAAGCTATTCCATTACTGGAGCAAATTCCAAAAGATGAAAAAGGAGAATTCGGTTTTTCTGCAAAAGTTGCCGGGCAGACTTATAACAAAGTTGGAGAGTTCGGAACCGCAATGATTTCAGAGGCGGAGCATGCTAAAAAGTATAAACCTGCAGGACACGTTTTTGTATTAGGAGAGCTTTGGAATTTCAAAGTTTTAGGTAAAGTGGAGCATAACTTTTTAGAAAATAAAAATCAAGTTACAAGGGATTTGATTTCTCCATCTAATGATAAAATCGGAGAAACAAAGCAATTACCAACCGGAGAGATTGCGGCAGGACTGCAAATAAAGCAGGCAATTCTTGATATGCCAAAAGATATGGCAAGATTCTCCAGTAACATCGAAAAAGAAAAACAAAATATCATTGAATATACAAACCAATTAGAGGCACAATTTCCGTACAAAGAAGAACTTACAACTAAGAGAAGCAGACTAATGGAAGTTGATAGTATCATCATCGCAAAAGCAAAAGAAGTGGATGAAAATAAAAACGCAATTACGAACCTTCAAACCGTAGGAGAAGAACCTAAACAAATATTTGGCGTAAAAAGAAATTCTTAAATTATTATCACTATGCTGCCCTATTTTGAAACAATTTTAATCTCTTTAGTATCTGGTATTTTGATTCTAAAAATAATAATGCAGGTAAATATTATAGGGAAAGTAAAGCAGGAAAGAAAAAAATTAAAATGTAAAAATTAGGGTTTTAAATTAGCTGAAGAAAACTGGATTGAAAGAAGCAACTTTATTTTTATGGCGTTCCTAAAGGCGGGGCTTTTCATTGCAAATCCTGTCGGCAAGACAGGGATTTTTCATTTCAATCCCTAACGCAAATCCTGAGCTTTCTTTACCTCCACAAGCAGAATGAAAAAAAGGAAATGTTTTTTTCATACAGTTTGCTCATGGCTCTTGGAATATGCAAAAGATAATCCGTTTCCCAGGCCTCTATATTGCACACTTGATTGCAGCCTGTAATCCGTTTATCATTTGCGCCGGGCTTTTAAATGCAGGTAACAAAAGGGAGAAAAATACTATCGAAAAAGATAGAAAAATTAAACAAAATAGCCCGTTAGTAGGCGAATTCTCAATGCTTTTAAAAGTAGTTATCTATAATTTTACGCGATGATAACTATTTAAAACTGAGGCAGCCTGTTTCAGATTTGGGAGGAAGTAATAACTTTACTTTTGAAAAACCTATATGGAAATTAATTGAGTAAATGAAAGCGGTGGTTAAATTTGAAAGATTATTAAATTTCAAAAAGAAAAGTATAGATGGTTTTGAGTTGAAAAACTCATAATTTCAAAAACTTGTAGTATTTTCAAAAACTTAAAAAAGTTGATATGTTGGACATGATCGAATTTGGAAAACGGGTGCAGGCAGTGCGGGAGAATGTCCTGCAAATGAATCAGTCGGAACTGGCAGAAAAGATAAATACTTCGCAGGTATTGTTGTCACGAATTGAGCGGGGGATAGGAGGGAATATTAATGTGGTATTCGATTTGGTTAATTATTTGTATTCCAAAAAAATTGCTGCCAAAGAAATCTTTGGAGAGAGATTTTCACTTGACTTAGTAGCGAAAAACTCTAACAATCCCAAAACAACAAATACCCAAATTGAAAGCTTGGTAAAAGAATTACAAAAGACCATGAGTGCCGATTTTGATAAATTATTATTGTTGTTGTCACTACACAAGTAATCAATAAACACCTGCTTATCCCAAATTCTTATTTCGCGTTAAGATTGTTTTCATTCCTTCGGAAGACACACTTAACAACGTTTCCATGAAGACGAATTTTTGAAGAAAATATGTGTATTTCGTGTTGACACAGCACAATGTACTAAAGTTTGGCCTGTTGTTCAATTCCCACCACACACTGTAGGGCCCCTGCCAATGCACATAGCTATTAAAAGAAGATTTCACCGGAATGCAGGCCTTATTTATCTTCCAGTGTTGTAGTAAGTGTAAGTAAAAAAAGTGTTTCCTCTATAGCCAGAACACTATGCTGAATACCTTTATGAAGTGCCAGGATTTGTCCTTTATTTAATTCAACAGACCGGTTGTCCGCATTAAATTTCATTCTTCCATCAATTACCTGTATGCTTATAATACCATCTGCGGTATGGGTTTTCATTTCAGCACCTGCATGCAAAGCAATCAGTACAATCCGCATACCATTTGTCTGTTGGCTTTTAGCTTTTGTTTTGGTGTGGGTGATATCCTCTATGGTCAGATAAAGCTGGTATTCATGATGCTCCCTGTAATATTTCATTTCTCATAAGGAGAAGATGAACCATTTTGTGATGTTTGCTGAGGGAACTTGCTGTCAGATACAGCAAGTGTTCAAATTATTGATAAAAAAGGGAAACCGGCCAAAAGAAGTTTTGAGACCGATAAAAAATATCGCGTTGGAATTTTGGATTGAACAACTAAAAGACGCTTCACCGGATGATTATGTTTTCAGTTCTGATTTTAAGCCAGGCAAAACCAAAACAACCACAAAAAGGATTGGAAACAAATGGAAAGAGTACGTTAAAGAGGGCCTTGGGATAGATAAAAATTTCTATTGGCTTAAACACCTTAATCTTAATGAAACAGCTACTATCCTGGACGATGAAGCAGCAGCAAAAATGGCTGGCCACGCTACAACTGTGATTACTTTAAAACATTATTTAGTGAATAAGGAAGAAAGGGAAATGGCGAAGCTTAGAAAGGTGAATAATCGATTTGCTTAATGTTTGGCCGGTGGGACACCTGCCAAGAACGGAGGCAAACTCCGGATAGCAGGGGGTTGCAGTACAGTTTAACTAAATTGGTCTAAATAACTCGTCTTGATTTTCTGTCTTGGTGTGTAAATCCCAATATTTCAAAAAGTTTTTTACTACACCATTATAATTCGCATATTTTAAAATGAGACTGCAAGTCAAAAGATGTGCATTTAAAGCAATTTTTATCAGTTCTCTTTCCTTCTTTTGTTGAGGTTCATGATCAAAGGGAATGTTTCCATGTAAAAACCTATTTCGTAAAGAAATACATTGAATATCAGCTTTAGTTAATTTAAAGCCAACTAACCCAAAAGCCAACTTAAAGCTTTCATTATTACCGACCTTATTCAAGTCGTTTAATTTTCGGATAACAGCATTTTTATTGGTGAATTCATCATCAGCAATCTCTTCAATAATATTCTTAAACTTTTCAATGTAATCTGTTGCCGTTTTAGGATTTTTGAATGGTGCAATTTTATCGTTATTCTCCTCAATTATTATTTCTTTAATCGTTTCCAAACTAACGAAAAATGCACTTGCTTCAAGCTCAGTTGGCAGACCTCTGGCTTGAGCAATTATTTTAATAGCTCTTAACCATCTTCTGTCAGTAAGGCATAAGGTTATTATTTTAGAAAATACTTCTTCTGGAAAGAATATCATTCTGTCCAAACCGTCATAATCTTTATACTGCCTCGGGTTTACAAGTTCTAAGTCACTAATATTACTATCTTTTAATTGATTAAATCTAAAGCCCTGTAACGAGGTAAAATCGGAGTTTCCAAATCCTAAAATTGTCACTTCATTTCTAACCAAACTGCCGCTTATTAAAGCAAATGAGTAGGTAATTGCATCTAAAATTTTCTCAAATTCTCCTAAGCTGACTTTATCCTTACAGTCGATAAATATATAACGCTGCTTTTCGTGGTCATAATCATAAAAGCCAATATTAAAAGCCCCTATCTTAATTTGGATATATCCATGTCCTCTTAATGAATTTTCGTCAATCAAGAAATGATGACCAATCATATAATTCACGGGAACTTGAGTAAAACCATCAATCGGAAATACAGCTCTAAAATAACCATTTGAGCTATCGTTTAAGGTTTCTAATCCCCACAATTCGCCTTCAGTTGAAAACCCTTTTCCCATTTTAATGTTAGCTTTTCCTGCACCGTCTTTGACATTATAAGTATTATTTAAATCTTTAAGTAAAAAAGGTTTTAATAATCCATAGCCCGAGCTTTGATAATTCGCTGGAGCATCATTTGGTCCACAACCTAAAATCTGTCCAGTGCTAAAACTATAAACCCGTTTGGCTTTTGCATATTCCATCTCCAATCCATTAATAGTTGGGATGTCGGAAATGATGGTAGCCTTATTAACGATTTTCTGTTTTTCAATGAATGAAAAAGTTTCGAAAAGAGTGACCCTGATTGCAGTTCGTCTTAATTCAATTTCTTTTTGTGATATTTTATTTGCATCTGTCACACTAATAATTTTAGAATTGCACGAAGTATTGCAGCCAACACTTTGTATTTATGTTATAAGATGAAAGGTAGAAAAAATCCTCATATTAAGAATAAACTAATTACAATTATACTTTTCGTATGGTTTTAGACCAAACATAACGGGCACCAATAAACGAAAGTACTTTTTAATAAAACAAAGGTTGCGTTATTTAATTTTTATGGTTAATTAACGGCACGAGTACGCGAGGCAAAAAGCGATGCTGCATACTCGCGCCAGGGAAGGGTATTGAAAATCAAATCTGCTTAGATGCTAATCTTGATATCTGAGAAAGTAATTCCTCTCTTTTTTCGTTCTTGGGAACTTTGATTCCACGAAAACTAATACTTACGTTTGACTCAGGCAACCGGAGAAAGGATTTCGCAGTTGATAACCAGCCATTCAATATTTGAATCATTAATTCCTCACTCGAAAAGTGATCATAAAATGGTATCCCATTAAATGTGGAGTTAAGAGTCGTATCTATTTCTTCATCAAGACAAGCAAGCAGAAAGAGATTTGTAATAGAAAATTCTTCGCCGGTTTTTTTAATTAACCACTTGATGAATTCGTTTTTTAATTGTGTCGCATTCATATTTTTCAAAATTAATTTAAAGTATTAGTCAAATCCACCTATTCCACTCTTACCTCATCTACTTCCTTCATTAGGCTATCTGTTTCCGTTAGGGCGATAATAATTTTTTGATAATGGAGGATGTCTTCAAATTCTAGCTTGCGGCCCTTGCGGTCTTTGAGCCATTTTTGTGCAGGCTGGTAACCGCCGATATAAAAGTTCCAGGCTACTTCAGGTACACCATCAAAATATTGAGTGTCGTTTATAAATACTTTTCCATTTTCGTATTTTGGTTTTGTAACTACGTTGTTTCCGTCTATGGGATATTGCGTAATGTACTTTTCTACTATTGGGCTTTCCAGCAAATGTATTTGCCTTAGCTCACCGCCGAGTTTTACCAATTGCCAAAAGGTTTCTCTATCCTTTGGATAAGGTATTCTCGGGAAATCTATTTTTAAAAATTCTTTATATTTTTCTCTATAAGCCGGTGAATGTAAGACAGCATAGATGTAATCTAAAATATCTATTGGTGCAAAGGTTCCTTCGGTTGTTTCTTTTTCGTCGGTAAATGTTAAGTTTAATTTTTCTGCAATTTGATTTACTATCTCGAGGTTTAGGTTTGAGATTCTTTCTTTTGAATAAGTTATAGTTTGTTGACTTTTGATTTCAATGTATCGATAAAGAGGGAAAACATTTGCTCTTTCCTTCGTTTGCATAGATATAGAATTTCCATCAGATATATAACTAGTAACGAAGGCATGTTGAAAATCAAATGAACTTTGCTGCTTGCAAACTATTAGTGAGATGTTATTTTTTTGAAAAATATTATTCATGACCTCAGACCTTGGATAGGCCATAAAACCTTTTGATCTGCCCGTATAATATGTTTTCCTTAAATCGAATGGTCTGTAAAATAATCTGCAAAAATTACCTCCAGATAATATATCATTTTTTGATGTTTCTATTTGCCAGTCGCGACCTTCCTTTTCTATTTTGTATTTATTTCTAATTTCATTAACCGTTAGTTTTTTAAAATCAGAGATAACGTCTTCAATTTTTGATTTTTCAAATTGAATAGTTATCGAATCTCGTTGCGTTTCAATACCGACCGAGTATAAATTAAATAGGATGGAAAGTTTAATTCCTTGTTCATATCCATCTTTTGATACAAAATCTTTTTTTACAAAAAAGTAATATGAAGTACTATAATTTAATTTTTCCCATGTGGTATTATAAAAAGAACCTTCACTTAGTTGTTTATATTTTATTTCTCTTTTCCCCCATAAATCATTATAAAATACTTCTCCTAATTCTTTTTTCTTTGCTTTTCCAGTTTTTACAAAAATATTTATACTCACACCTTGCATTATATCAAATACATTTTGATCAACAGAGCCATCTAATGCAGTTTCTCTTTTTTTAGAATTGCCATGTAAATTCAATATGTATATTTTATCAAAAGTTCCTAACAAACTTTTTCGCATTTGACGATGTGTAATTCCATCTATAAAACTATTATTAGAGATATATGCCAAAATTCCGCTTCCATTTTTATCAATAAAATGCTGACCATATCTTATGAACTTTATATAATCATCATCAAGATTGATTTTTCTTTCATTTAAATCTATTTTATAATCTGCAATGAGATTTTGTATCCACTCACTTTTATTTGTACTACTTACTGCATATGGCGGATTACCCATCACCACCATTACAGGAGCATCACGCTTTACACGGTTCGCTTCGTTTGCTTCGCTGCTTAGCCAGTTAGCAAATAAAGTTCCGGTATCCTTATGGTATTCTTCCAGGCTGTTGGTAAGGTAAACTCTTAGGCGCTGATTGCTATCAGATTTGTAACCCGTTTCGGTAAATAGCAAATCCATTTGCAAATGCGCCATTGCATAACTCGCCATCAGCAGTTCAAAACCATTTAGCCTGGGCAGCAAATGCGTTTCCACATAATTGCTCCATATCCCCTGCATGCCTTCAAACTTTTTATAAATATGCTTTACCACTTCCGCCAGGAAAGTTCCGGTTCCGGTGGCAGGGTCTAATATCTGTACACGGTGCACTTCCTGTTCTATCGTTTTTATATTGTCTTTATAGCGTTTATCCGTCTCGGGTAAATTCACTTTTATTGTTGTTTTACTGGTATCGGCAAGCCCTTCCGGTAAATTAAATTCTGCTTTTAAAATATCATCTACCGCACGTACGATAAAGCTCACTACCGGGTGCGGCGTGTACCATACACCTCTTGCCTTCCGCAACTTCGGGTCATACTCACTCAAAAAAGTTTCGTAAAAATGAATGATCGGATTCTCTGTTCTAGTAGCGGTTCCGTAATTCTCTAATATTTCCGCCACATTGCAGGCAAGAAATATTTCAATAAGCCCGTCAACGATCCATCGTATGCGGTCGTCAATATCAGGCCCGGCAATGTAACCGAACAACTTGCGTAAAAAAGGATTCGACTTTGGTATCAGTTCTGCGGCTTCCTGCCTGCTGAATGTAGGAAGATCAGGATCATGCAATCTTGCCGCAAACATGCCATAAACAATAGTTTGGGCATAGATGTCTGCAAAACCTTTGGCTGTAATATCGTGTATCAGTATTTCCTTAAAGGCTATCATCTGCTCTTTCAGCGTACTGTTTTGCTGGTTCGCTTCATCGCTGTTTACCGCCTTCTCTATTACATCCGAAAGTAATCTTGCTTTACCCGCCATCATCTTAGCCAGCTTTATCGAGCTCTTTATAGTTTGCCCCACATAGGTAGCAAAGTCTTTTATTAAATTAGTAAAAGAATTATAGTTATCCGGCAGAGGAACGATAGCGCCATTGTGCAATTCTGCTATCGCAATTTTTGTTATCAACTTTCCATCCCGGTATAAATGGAAATTCAAATAGTCGGTAAATATTATGTTGCTAAGTGAGGCTTTGTAACGGTCAAACTGTTCTTTATTTCCGGTTTTCTTTACACCTGCAAGATCATCATCACCAATATCTTTAGCTTCAATAAAACCGACAGGGACATCTCTTTTCGTAAGAATATAATCAGGTGCGCCGCAGGTTTGGCGCTTAGGCTCGTTGGTAGCTCTTATTTCAGGCAGTAAGCTTTCAACCAGTTGTTGCAGATCACTTCGAAATGTATGTTCTGTTGAATTTCCCTGTTTGTATCTTTTGCTTATGCTCTCAATGTAGTTTGGTATTGTCATTTAATAATTGTCAAATGTTCGGCTAGCGAATGTACAAATTTTAAAGGTGGATGTTGAAATATTAAGGTATCCAATATCCTGGCAGTTAAATCATAAATATACATTGCATTTACAAATGAGGATAGTGAAATAATTATAAATTTCCTAATGTTTAAACCTCAACAAACTTCCAATAAACCACACCAAGGTAAAAAATATCCTGCTGGCTGTATGGCGCAACCACTCTATAAAACACAAAACCTTCTTTCCTGATTTTTGGAAGTTTGATAACAGATAAATTAATAGAATTAGCAGCTTTGATGAAGTCAGATTCATTAGCTGCAACGATTTGAATACATTTCATAAAATAATTTTAAAAGAAAAAAAGAAAGTATACCCGGTAACGGAGCTGCAACTTTTTGCCAAAAGGAAACGGAATAAATGAAGGCGCTGTGCGGCGGGTTTTGTGTTTATGCCGTAGTCTTTTGGTAAAAAGAAAAGGAATTGTGCGGTGGATGCAGCGAAGTATCTTTTTCCTTTTTTTGCCTGCTTTTTTTTCTTTTTAAAAATGACAAACTTTAAGACGGGGTTCGAATCCTTAACTCGCCGCTTATTTTTTGAAAGCTTTTACTGTAGCTGGTTTGAGAGGTCAAACACAAAAAACTCAAACAAAAAGGCAAACAAATTCTTTTGGTTGATTTGTAATTATCAAGTAATTTTTGCGAATCGATAAAACAAAAACAATGAAAAAAATATCTTTTATTTTACTTCTATTCTTTTTGCACACCAGCGGCTTTTCTCAGATTGCCATAAAAGAAATACCGGGACAACACACTATTGATTCCTGTTTAATAATAGCAAAGCAAAACCCAGGTTGGGTAATTCCTGACACAGCACAGTTTAGGATTGTTGCCCCAAAACTCAAAGGGTTTGCTTATTTAACTTCTTCAATGTATGAAGGGAATTATATAGAAGTTGAAAGACGCACTCCACTTAGGAAATTAATTGCTCAAAGTATGAATATTAATAGTCCTGCATTTTACAATTTGGTGCTTATTCAGAAACCGTAATAGAATCCATCTTTCTTCGCCAAAGTCAATTTTCTATACTCGCAGCCAGTAAACGAATAAATTCACTGAATTTTTCTTTTGTCTGGTTGAGTTCTGAGAGTGGCGGCGACATAGCTTAATGTAAGGATAGTATAAAATTTTGTCCATAGTTTGAAGTCGCTTTAAACTAGCAGCCAACACACAAATATATGTTATAAGAAGGTACCATTTTACCCTCCTTAAATAATCGTTTATTCAGATTTCTACTTTTCCAGGAGAAGTTTAAAATAAAACTGAGTGGATCCACGAAGCGAAGCGAAGTAGATCCACGAACGAAGGGAGCGAGAATAAATTATGTGGGCAAGATGTGCAAATAAAAATCAAATATCCAATTCTCAGCACCTTCAAACATGGTATTTACAGCACTTTAGCAGTAAAAGAATAAATTTTGAAGATTTTTATTTCCCGGGAGAAGTTTAAAATAAAAGTAAGTGGATTCACGAAAGAAGAGATAGCGAAAACTTAAAGAAATGGTTCGTGAGGGATACGAACCAGGGATTAAGCGGTAGTGGTTTTGAAAATTATTGAGTATTCCAATAACCAATATAGGCTTCTTCACCGCACAGTCCACCCCAGTAAAAATTTTCATATGGGTCATAATCGCTATCATAATTTCTATTTGACATTTGTGCGTGCTTAGATGTGATAAGAGATGCTGCAGGCTTACTAAATGGTTCAGATAATCTCAATAAGTATATTTTTTCGAGAATGGTTTTGTCACCAGTTAAAATTTTAAGTAAGGTGTCCTTTGCTCTACGATAATAAGATTTGTCAATTAATAATAGCAACGCATTTATTATTCTTTCGCCGAGTAAATCATCTATTTGAAGAGTTGAATTGTAAAAAAGAGGTTTTATTATTTTTTTTGCAACCTCAATTTCTATCTTTTCCAAGGTTAGTCTGATTTGTAGCCACTCTTGAAAACCTTGGCTATTTAATGTTGCATCAAGCAAAGCGATTTTACTCTCAGAAAGTTTTGAACCAATTTTCAATTTGTCTAACCTCAAATAGTCACATAAGTTGTTAATAGTCCCAAGACCTATATTTTGCTCTTTTAAGTATTCTCCCGTTCTCATAAGTTGAGGTTTATTGTTCAATATCCATTTAGGATTAGTATGTATTACCGCTAACACACAAATATATGTTATAAGAAGGTACCATTTTGCCCAACTCAAAAAAACGATATTTGTTCGTCTGCTGGAACTACTGCTGATAGCGAACTACAGCCGATTGTTATTCCTTCAGACAGCCTATTGGCTTTTGTTATTGGCTGCCCTTCCATCTGTCATTAGTTTTTGTTTATCCATTCTGTTGTCGTGTATTCACAACCATATAAGTAATTTGAGCATCCATAAAATTTGTATGTGTTTCCATTTCTTGCGGTTCCTGTTTTTCTTAAAACAACATCAGCCGTTTTGCAAGTCGGACATTTTTTATTTAGTGATTGTCCGCTTTCTATTTCTAATTCTGCGATAAACTTTGATTTGAAAGAACTGTCCGCAACAAAGTAAACATTTTCTTTTGCTCGTGTCATCGCCACATAGAACAAACGCCTTTCTTCCCCGTTTTCAAATTGGTCTGCTTCGCTAAGTAAAAGGTTTAATACTTCATCGTCTGACATTTCAGAAGGGAAACCGTATTTACCCGAATTGCAATTAAGAACAATGATAATATCAGCTTCCAGTCCTTTAGCTTTATGAACTGTCATAAACTGTGCTTTGAGTTTTTTAGTTTCTTCTTCTGTTTTGATGCTGTAAGAAATAATTCCCGTTTCCTTGTCAATACGGAAAAATCCATTTTCATTTTTAATTCTATCAATGTCAAATCCGTATCTACCAAGAATGAATATTTCTTTATCCTCAATAGGTTCATTAGTAGCCAATAGCTGATTAAAAATGTTTTGAAGAGCATTTGTGTCATCCTGATTTTCAGTAACCGAATATTGAATTTTGAATTCAGTGTTCCGAGTGTTTGATGTTCCTCGTAATTCTTTCTTGGCTTGATTGGGATTTTTTTGAATGAATTCGCTTGAAAGATTTATAAGTGGGTTGTGGAAACGATATGTTGTTTCAATTTTGGATTTAACCGTAAAACCAAAATAATTTTCAAACTCTTTGAAGAGAGCAATATCACTACCGCTGAAGCGATAGATTGATTGCCAATCATCGCCAACGCAAAAAAGTTTACAAGATGGATTATTGGTTTTAATTGCCTTAATAAGTTGATATCTTCCTATTGAAATATCTTGGAATTCGTCAATAAGAACATAGCTGAATTTTCTTTTGTGCTTTCCGCTTGCAATATGTTTTGATGCTTTGTTAATCATATCGCTAAAATCAATTTCATTTCTCTCCCTTAAATGACTTTCGTAGCGTTCAAAAATTGGTTTGATGATTTCAATGAATAAAGCATTTCTCTTTCGGAAAAATTCCTCTTTGGTTTGCTTATTCCTATTTATTACATCATTGATTGAGTAATTGTTCGACTTCATTAGAGTGATAAAAGTTCCAAACAAAGTAATAAAGCTATTTACTTCGTCTTTTGCTGTTTCGCTAATTATCTGCCAAATCTCCTCTGGCGATTTTGGTCGTAGAGTAATTCCAGATTCTTGTAAATGTTGAGTAAGATTTTCAAATAAAATATTCTCACTCATTTCATAGCTGTATGTTTCAATCAGAGTAGTTTCATTGCTTTCATGTAATTGTCTTGCCCAGTCTATTTTTTCCCAATAGCGTTTTTTTGCTTCCTCATACGTTTCACCTTCTTTAGCAAAAAAATTAGGGACACTTCCGTTTTTTGAAACGGCAAAATGTTCTATATAAATCCTTTCACCGTTTTGCATTACTGTAAAGTCGGGCTTGTATTGCCTGTATGTTTCGTTTGCTGTATCGTGTTCGTAGGGGAATTCGTATTCATATTTGACACCGTTAAACAATAGATGATTTGCGATTTTACATTCCTCAATGCTTTTAACTACTTCCATTTTGTAAGTTGTTCTTCCTCTTGCTGGGACTTCCTTTAGTTTATAGGTTCTGAAATTTTTGTCTTTTATGTATTGGATGTAGTCTCCTTGATTGTCAAATTCAAATTGAGATTTTACAGGTTTTAAGAAGTTAGTAAAGTAATTAGTTACTTTACTAAGATAACTTTCGTTCTTTATTAATTCTGAGAAATATCTTGTCAATAAGGGCTTGAATTGTGCTTCGTCAAAAATACTTGGTTGTATGCCTTCTGCTTCTACAATGATGTCTTTGCCGAACTTGTGAAATGTTTTTGCTTCAATTCCTTCAATGTCTATTCTACCCGCAAGGGTTGAAGCAGATTTATTTGTAAACGAAATGAGCAATATTTCTTCTGGGGCAACTTTGTATCGGTCAATAATGTAATTTACCTTTCCTACAATCGTTGTCGTCTTGCCTGAACCCGCACCAGCAATTACTATGTTGTTGTCCTCATCAGTTACAACTGCAATTCTTTGCTGTGTGTCTAGTTTATTTCCTTCAATACTGTCAAAGATAGTGCTGTATTTTTTTAGCTCTTCTTTTACGAATAGTTTGTTGAAGTCATCCCGCAATTTGCCTGCATTATTAAAGTAGTCTGTGAATACCGCAATTGATTTTACTTCTTCGCCTGAGAGTTGAATTTTCTCAAATTGTTTTCCTTTGATTTCACTAAAAAGATTTGTTTGTTGCCTTTTCCAAAAAGTCAATTGGTTATTTGTAAAGTAACCTGTCTTTAAGTCAAGGTGTTTAGCAAACTTACTGTTTGCTGTTTTAATGCTATCAAGTTTGGTTTTGAAAAAGTCAAAGAGTTTTTGTCTTGCTTCCTCCCGTTCTTTAGCTAACTTTCCTTCAAGTTCTTTCTGTTGTCTTTTTTTTCCCTCTTGTCTACGGTAAACCCAAATGCCTGTAACAATTAGTAAAATCAGTAAAAGAAAACTACCAATACTTTTCATTTAGTGTCTGTCGTTTGTGTGAGTACTGTCGCCACAGGGTTGCCGATAACGGTACGGCTTGGATGTGGCGGCATTTGAAAATCGTCAGCCGTAACTGCTGCTAAATTTATAATCAAATGTTCATTGTTTGTTCTATTGCTCAGCGTTATTCGTCTGCAGGAACTAAAGCCCAATAGCGAACAAAAAATTGAGAATATATTCGTCGCTCCGCCATATTGCCAAGTCATGTTAGCGGTTCGTGCTACTTGCACTCCTCTTTCCATCTTTTGTATGAATGTTGTAGTCCTGTCCTGTCCCCGCCCTTAAAAAACTTACCAGCATTTAAAGTATTGATGAGTTCTTTCATTTCGTTCGCATATTCTGAATCCCAGCCAAGTTCTCTAACAAGATATGATGCAACAACATCACCATTTAGCTCGGGTTCGTATTTGTATAAAGCAAGAATAGTCGTCTTGGCATGTCTTTCGTCACTTGGGTGTGTAATGCCTGTTGACATGTTGATTGATTCGGTTAATTCTTCCATTGCTTTAATCACTGTGCAAGATGGATTAGGAAATTCTTTAACAGCGGATTGGTTGCCCCTTAATTCTTTTGGACTCCATGTCTGCACCCACTTTTCTGTATGTTCCTTTAGCCAAGGAATTGCAATGATTGCCTTAACCGAATAATAGTCGTCAACCTTGAAAAGGTCGTCCGCACCAAGTCCAAGAGAGATTACGATTTCTGAAGGAGTATAGCTGTCCCTATAAGTTTGAGTCGTTTCAATTTTAAAAACTGGTTTGCAATCTTTAAAAGTTGACCCTGCGAAAAGTTGTTTTACCACCTTGTCACCATAAAGTCGGTCAAGCCATCCAGTATTTTTCTTTGATGCTGCTAACAGAATGACTTTTTTAATTTCTGTGTCTGTGTCCGCATGTTTGCAAGCGAATTGCATTGCCTCACGATACGCTTCGTCATCGTTACCTTTTGTGTCTATGTAAAATCTTTGTTTGTCCATTTTGTAAAACTTAATTTTTTATCTGTTCGTTTCTTACAGTCAGGTTTAAGGTTGCACTGTCGCCCAAGCATGATCGATAACACACAAATTTATGTTATAAGAAGGGACTTACATAAACAAAAAAAATACTCTTTCAGTGTATTTTAAAAATGATCGTAGCGAATAAATAAAGTGTAGTAAATGAATAATAAAACCTAATTTCTATTTCCGGAAGCGGAATTTCTTTTGAATTCGGTTTCTGAAAATAGTAGTATTTGTTCGGGTAAATGTTTGCGAAAAACTTGAATCTCCAACTAGTCCTCGTTTTAAACGAACTTGAGAACGACTTTAGTAAGTATTCCAAATATTGAGGATGAATTAAATAAAAATATTACTTTGGAATGGTAATTTGATAATTATTGGATGGCTTTACGCAACTCTGCAATACAAAAAACGAAGAAAGTAGGTAGTGAAAATGAGGTTGCGTGTAATTACATAAATACAAACGTTGTAAACCATTTTTCAGGCAACCTTAAACTTAACAGCCATGATACCAAACACGATTTCAGTAAGAGCATATTTAGTCAACGGAGATGTAAATGATATTTTGGAAAATGCTTCTCCGAAAGAAGCAATAGAAAACTATCTCTTTCCGGACATGAGACCGCCAGTTCAGACGATTGTTCTGGACGCGGTTACCGCTGAAGGCAAGAAACTAAACATCTCCATCAGTCCAACGAGCATTACAGCGAGCATTCAATAAAAATCTTAAGATGAAACAACTGAAACTTCTAATTGCTTTTATCATCATTGCCCATTGCGGTTATTGTCAAACAAAAACCACCAAAACGCCGAGCAAAACTTCAACTACATCAAAAAGTAGCAGCAATTTCAAAGGGTGGCGGGATTTGACTTGGGGAAATACGGAAGCGACCGTGAAACAGAAATATGGAAGCCAATTAACCATTTTGCCATCCCCTGGTAAGTACGGAGCAAACCAAGAATGGTACTGCCCTTTTGAAATCCATAACTACGACCTTGGCTACGACACCTTCAACGTGTCTTTCTTGTTTGACGCAAAAACAAAGAAATTGGTACAAGTTAATGTGAAGAAAGAAGACCCGGTAAATATTAGAGAGACTATACAATACTTGGAGTTAAGTCTTACCGAGAAGTACGGCAAGCCAATCTTCAAAGAAGAGACGCCAAAATACATTTCAAAATGGTCTTTCCCTGAATTGAGCATCGAATTAACATACAGCGATATGAAAGTTGGAGATGTTCAAATTAGCAAAACCATATTCCTTGTATACAGAAAGCCTGAAAAAGCAAAATTGGACAACTTTTAAAAATGTCATCTTACAGATTAGCATTTTCGCCAAAAAATTGGATATCCGACAGTTTAAAATTGGGAATATAATAAACGGTGTTTCTTGTGTCTGAAGCGACCTTGTAAAGTTTAAGAAATGAATCGTGCAGCCACGAACCAGGGATTAGGAATAATTTTGAATGAGTGGACCAATGAACGAAGCGAAGTTAAACGTTGATAAAATTGATTTTTTTGCTACATTTAAGCTTTAATCCTAACTAACTATCAAAACTAAAACTAGACAAACCAAAACGATATATGACGGCACAAACCATTTTCCTTTATGTCATTGGCGCAATAATTAGTTGGGTGATTTTTTATTATGTAGTAAAGGTAGCCGTTAGAAATGGAATTAGAGAATCTCGTACTGAAAAAAATATAGATTCAAATTACAAAGACATTAAGCCTGAAATAAAAGCGACCCCGGAGCAAATTAAACTTCAACAGCGATATGATAAGAGTGAAATAACGTTTGAAGTTTACCAAAAGGAGTGGAGCAAACTAACTTAAACTATATAAATACAAATTATGGGTACAGCTGAAATTTTACTAACGTCTATCCTTGCAATAATAATATGGGCACTCATATTGAAAGGCATTATTAAATCTGCTACACACAATATTATTAGGTTGCTTATATTAATAGCAAAAAAACAAGGCGCATCTGAGGATGAAATATTTATGGCTACAAAATCAAAGGATGAAATTTATGCTAGAGAGCGAAGGTTAAAAAAGGAGTTAAAGAAGAAGCAAAAAATGGAATCTAAAAACAATTAACCAACTAGTCCTCGTTTTAAACGAGGACTTGAAAAGGCAAAGCAGGACACTGCCGGGGAAAAATAACCTGCGGATCTGAAAAGCGATATAAGTAGGATTTAAAAATAAAATTCAATGAAACAACTAACTTCAAAAAAATCTCAAAAAAAACAGCCTAATTCAATCAAAGCAACCGCTATAGCTCTGAGTCTTTTTCTTTGTGCTAGTATGACGGGATTTGGACAAAGTGTAAATGATATACCAATTAAGGACATAAATGTAGAATATATTCAAATTGTAGGAACATCAAAACTTTTTAG
This sequence comes from Hanamia sp., assembly GCA_036509585.1. GTDB lineage: Bacteria > Bacteroidota > Bacteroidia > Chitinophagales > Chitinophagaceae > Ginsengibacter. The sequence continues at coordinate 18,394 of DATCFI010000207.1, forward strand.
TACAAAAGTCAATATTGCAATAGATTTTGGGCAAGAAGTTAAAGCCTTTGGTGGTGCAAAACAGGTGAGAATTAAAGATGCGGACGGGAAAAATATGGAATTTAATTCAATGATTGACGCCCTTAATTTTATGTCACAAAACGGTTACTCTTTCGTTCAAGCCTATGCTTTTGCAACAGGTAACGAGAACGTTTATCATTATTTAATGAGAAAAACAGAAGATAAAGGAGAGAAAGTTAAAGATAGCGAGAAGTAAATTAAATAACGAGCCCATAAGAGGTTTGGCAATAGGCTGGCTGAAGGAATAATAATCGGCTGTAGTTCTCTATCAGAAATAGTTCCAGTAAACGAACAAATATTAGCTTTTTGTATTTGCCTTCGGCTTTGGTTTTTAAATTTGGCTTCGGTTCCGGGCTGAAAATTATAAAATACCAGCCAATCCTCAAACCTCAACGTTACCTGTTATATGTTTGACTATTATGCTAAATCAATCATTTTCAAAAAGACACGGACTTAATTCTCAAGAAAAAGAGATTACAGTTAGACAGGATGCCCCTCAAGGACTTCGAGAATATGTCATTCAGACTATTGAATCTCTTGGCTACGGACCTGCACATTCAAGACAAGTTATTTGTCGTGTTTTGCGCAAAGTGCCAGACAGAAATAATTGGACTCCTTATCCAAATATTTACGGTGAAGTTGTGGACTTGATTTCTGAATGTGAGTGGTTTTATGTTTATGACATTATTGAAGGACTTTATAATTCACTTAAAGAAAAAGACAAAACAACTTTTGAAAATGAAATAAACGACTTCTTTATTCTTAATGGCATTGGTTGGAAAATCTCTAGCGGAATTATTGAAATTAGAGGTGATGAAAATTTTGAAATAGAATTGAGTGCAGCAGCTACGACACTTGATAAAGCCAGTCTTGACACAGCTAAAACTGAAATCAAAGAAGCACTAATTGACCTTTCAAGACGACCTGAACCTGATGTAACAGGTGCAATACAACATTCATTAGCTTGCTTAGAATGTGTTGCACGACACGTCGCAGGAAATTCAAAAATGACACTTGGTGAATTAATTAAAAAGTATCCTAACATAGTACCCAAACCGCTTGACGAAGTAATTTCAAAAGTATGGGGCTTTACATCAGAGCAAGGCAGACATTTACGAGAAGGCGGCCAACCGACATATGAAGAAGCAGAATTAGTGGTAGGTTTATCGGCGGTTTTGACAACATATTTAGGCAAAAAATTTAAACCTGCAATAGATGAAGAAGACTTACCCTTCTAACTCATACTGCAAACAAAGCGGCTTGCTATGCTAGCTGAACTGTAAATCATCATCTTTTGTAATGCTCTCCGCAGCAGCCAGGGCAGACTTTTAATAATCAAATTTTGTACATATCTTCATCAATAGTTTTTCAATGGGGCTGACGTTCGATCTGACGAATATAAATTTCCAGCACAGCAGCAAGTCCTAACGTAAGCTGCAATTTCGTGGATGCCTTCTATTCGCAAAAAGATGAAAAAGCAAAATACCAAATGGATATTAATTGTCATGGTTGTAATCAGCAGTACCATACCAATTCTTTTATACCTCTATAAGTTTGGTTCCTTTTCATTTTCGAAGAACCAAGGGCAATGGGCAACATTTGCAGATTATTTGGGTGGTACTCTAGGAATAGTATTATCTGCCGTCACAATTTACTTACTTTATCAAACTTATACTACTCAGAACAGCCAACTGAAGATACAAGAGAATGATTCGCATATTAATTTCATTGATTTGCAGTATAATCAAATAATAAAAGATATCAGCGGCATAAGATTCGCCAATAAAAAGGGATCCGAAGCTTTGTATGCATGGATTCCTTCTGAGAAAAACCCTGCTAATAACGTTGTTAATACATTAAATTTCATATTGCATACTTTTAATTCACACATTGACACAATTTCAAGTATGGACATTGATGCAAGCAGAAAGCAAGATCTTTTTTGTCGAGCATATTTAATGTTTCACGCCAAAATTATTTGGCCAGCTCTTTCCAGCCTATACAATGATCAGGCTTTTAAAGGTCACACAGATAATTTGTATAAAAATTTTAATGATTTAATAAGAAAGACATACTGCTATCTTGTGCCCAGAGAAAAGTTAGAGAAGCCAACGGATGAAAGAATATTGGTACTTCTAAAGAATTGTTTTTAAAAACCTTAAGATGAAAAAAGCAATTCTTATTATTTCAATATTTCTCAACTAGTTTTCGTTTAAAACGAGGACTAGAAAAGGTAACAGCCCAAAGTAAAAACAAGAATCAAACTGACAGAGAATTTAAATAATAATATGGAGCACATTAAATTAAATGACATTCTGAAACTTGACAATCTGAAAAATGTGAAAGTCAGATTCAATTTGATGTTTGCTGATAATTGGAATCCGATAGAAATATTTAAGAATAATGAGGTAAAAATATTACTTGAAGGACAATATTGGAACTACAATAAAAACAAATCGTACAGAGAAGGACAAATTACTTTAGGTTTTATACGAATCAAAAGCAAGGAAAACTTTTGGCTACTTTTTCATATAGGAAAAATTACCAAAGACTTAAATATCCTAAATGGTGTTGGTTACGAATACGAAACACTATCTGAATACGAAAAGTACTTTGGCCGCTTAATTATTAAGTTCAAAAACACATCACAAAATATGATTCGGAATGCCGAATCAGTAATAAATGATTGTGAAGTTGCACAAATTTTACCTGACACATTTGACAACGATATTTTCCCTGGCTATGATAAAGTCAATATTTCCTGGGACGAAATGGTTCGTGTAATTGAGAAGGACATTTGGAAGACTGCTCTTCAAAATCAAAAAGGTGTTTACCTTTTAACCGACATTTCTAACGGAAAAAAGTATGTTGGTTCAGCTTATGGTGAGAATATGATTTTAGGACGTTGGAGAGCATACGTTAAGACCGGACATGGTGGAAACGTTGGACTAAAAGTATTGCCGTTTGACCACATTAAAGTGAATTTCAGATACTCAATATTAGACATTTACAAGTCGACAACAGATGACCAAATAATAATTGAGAGAGAAAATTGGTGGAAAGAAATTTTGCAAAGTAGACAATTTGGTTACAATGAAAATTAACCAAAAAAAGATATGAAAAGAACTCTAACTCTATGCAGCCGTGTCCTGCAACAGCAAGGAGGCGGGAGTAGGACACGGCAAGGGAAAATGGAATAATTTTTCTTGGATTGCTGAAAAGTTTCGTATAATATTGTGTTTACCTGCAACTAACATGAGACATTTAAATCAAAGGTGGTACATACCGTTAATTTTTATTCCGATTGTAATAAATCTATTTACAAACACTATTACTTGGGATATACTTAAAAATAACCTCACTATTACATGGCTAATTATTTCAATTATTTTAAACATTATAATAGTCGGTGAATTTCTTCTTTATTATACAAGTCAAAAACGAGAATCTCAAAACTTAAATAATGACAAAAAAATTTTTAGCGCTTTAATTATTAAACTTAATCTTGATAAAAATGAATATCCTTTAAAGTCCGCAAATCATAATGAACGGTTCGACTATGCTTATGTAGAAAACTTCAAAAACTTTATATCAGAAACTAATAAGCTACAAAATCATATTAGTAATAAATTTTTAAGTGAAAAACTTTCTAATTTTAAACAAGCACTTAATGATTATTTAGATGTTATGGCAATATATATGGTATCGAATTTCGAAGATAATTTTCATACTATATCTGTTCCATACTCATTAAAATATAAAAATCCGAAATTGTACGAAAGTCACCTTAAACAGCTTGATGATAAAGCCAATTCAGCTTATGCAAAATTGAAAGAATTAATTATCTCATTAAGAAACAAAAATGTAATATAGCTGCAGGCAACAAGTGTAATAGTTACACTTCACAATAAACGAAAGTTATGGCTGACATAAATAAAACAACTTCCAAAGACGTTGCATATGCAACAGCAAAAGCGGTATTAGGTTCAGTACCTATTGTCGGTGCAGCAGCATCAGAATTACTTGGGCTAATTGTTACGCCTCCAATCGAAAAACGTAGAGAAGAGTGGATGACAGAAGTTGGACAAAAATTAAAAGACCTTGAAGAAGAAAGTAAAATCGATATTACAAGCCTAACAGAAAATCAACAGTTTATAGACACCGTTCTTCAAGCAACGACCTTTGCTTTAAAAACGAGTGATAAAGAAAAAATTGCGGCTTTTAAAAATGCAATAATTAATACTGCATTGGGTGATGCACCTAACTTAACAATAAGTCAGATATTTTTAAATCTCATTGATAACTTTACAACGTGGCACATTAAAGTTTTGCATTTATTCGACAATCCAACGGAATGGTTTAGAATCAATAATAAATCACTTCCAAATTATATGGCTGCAAGTTTGACAAGTGTTGTAATTGATGCATTTCCGACATTAAAAGGACAAGGAGAATTATTAAATTTGATATGGTTTGACTTAAAAAGAGCAGGCTTACATAATACGAGTGACCTTGGAACAACAATGTCAGGTAATGGACTTTTAGCAGAAAGAACAACAGATTTAGGAAAGCAATTTTTAAAGTACATATCACAAGATTGACAAACGTTATAAAACCATTATGACTGACCAAGAATTCTTAGCAAGGCTGTTGGACTTAAATCAACCAATGACTGAAACTCCAACTCGTTTTTCAACGATAGCATTGCTTTTAAGAGGTGGACGAAAACTTTTTGGCTGTGATTTGGCTTCAGGAGAATATGAAAGGAATGAACTTAATATTGAGAATTTTGAGAATCAAACATATCATTCTTTTCAATTTTCAGGACTTATAAATTATTTGATTTTTTTAGAACAAGTTGGGAGTATTTTTAAGCCTAAAAATTCAATAAGAATTAATAAGACGAATGGAATTTTTTGTTCACTTAAGTATTTTTCTTCTTTGAGTGATGAAAACAAAATAAATTCTATAAAGGCTTTACGCAATTCACTCACACATAAATTTGGACTAGCAACTGAAAGGAATCCCAAAGAAAAACCTCCAAGGAAATTTCTGATTAGCATCGAGAGAGATAGTGAAATTGTAAAATTGCCTAACAAAAACTGGGATGGGGAGTTTTCTGACAAATCAGATAATACTTCTACGACAATTTTTATTATAGACCTTATAATATTAATAGAGAGAGTATATCAAAAGATTGTAGAAGCAAACAAAGCTGATAAATTGGAAATTGTGTTGAATGACGGAATGGAGGAACTAAAAGCCAGATTTACTATTGTATACTAAAGTAATTCTATCAAGTGTATGCTAATCCCAATAAAATATGACTGACAAGCAAAAAGAAATTGATGAACGCATCAATTTAGGTGAACTTCAATATGTGAGGAGTTTATTAATTAATCTGAAAGACAAGTCTAAACATCAGGAAGATTATTGGTACGATAAAACATATTTATGTTTTCAGGTTGCCATTAAAAGATTTAATAAAAATGATATCCAATTAGCAAAAGATCTTTTATTAGGATATATTAATCTGCGACCAAATTCCTACGAAGCATACCCATATTTAGCAAGATGCTATGACAAACTGGGAGATGTTGATAACAGAGATAAGATTTACCAAGAAATTTTAGAATGGGCAATGGGTGATTACAACACTGGACTTGATGGCTTTATTTCAAGTGACAATGAAACTGCAATTCAATCTTTAAATCTCTGCATTGAAAAATTATCTTTTTTTGTCGAGTTTGTTCCCACATTTTATTATGTTTTTAAAATGCGAGCAAGATGTTATCATAAATTAATGCAGAAAAGCGAGGCAGAGAGTGATATTAAGACTTATGAATTAAAAGTTACAAATAATGGTCCTCAACCAGAATTGACATGGACAAAGGATTATAATTTTAAATGAACTACGTACAACATAGGAAGCAGTTTTGCACAAGCGGGGCAGACCTGTTAACAATCATCAAAAAGTGCATGTTTCAGCTTCAGCTCATACTGACGTAACTCTATTATCCCACCTGCCTAAGCTGTATCATTATCTTTCATTCCCAGTATCATTTTAAAAATTTCTAAAACTCAATATCTAACGTTTGTGCGTATGCGCCTTTTTTAAAAGTTTTGGTAACTGTCTTTCCCTGGTAAGTTTCTGCTTTCACTTTGTACTTTCCCGGCACTACTTTTATCGCTAACATCGAAACGTAACTGCAATCAAACATATCCGATAAATATTGCCTTCCGGTGTCGTAATTATATAAATAAATTCTTGCCCTGCATTCGTTGGTAAGCATTACCAATACTTCATTTGATACTTTTGGTTCTGCCTTCTTGCAACCGGAAAGAATGATCATTGGTATTCATCAATTCATTGCCATCTTAACCTTTATAAAGTTTTATGATTCTTCAAAAGTCTTTTCATTTACAGTAAAGCAATAAATAATGAAGATTTTTATTTTCCGGGGAGAAGTTTAAAATAAAAGTGAGTGGATCCACGAAGCGAAGCGAAGTAAATCCACGAACGTGAATTGAATTTAAAGAAATGGTTCGTAAGGGACACGAAACTTTAGATTTTGTTTTTTATCTTCTGTGGTGAATCTCTTTTATGTGCGGAAGGATAAGCAGCCGTATGAAGCAGCAAAAAAATAAAATATCAACCAAAAAAAATCGCTGCTTCATTGGGCTGCTTTGAGGCTGAATTCTCCTGGTGAATGTTTTTAAAAAGCGGTGCGATTTGAACGAGCGAAGTGGAATGAAGCGAAGTCGTCGAGGTACGAGACGGCGGAGCGTAATGAAACAAGAGAGAGAAAAACGCATGGCTTTATAGTTAATTTTTCCCAAGGATAATAAACGAACAATTATCTAACTTTTTTATTTTTTCCTGTAAAACTTTGAAGCGTTTGGAAGTTCTGCGAAGCATCGCGAAATGAATGGAGCGAAGCGGAATAAATGAGCGTTTAGCGAAGCGGAACGAAGTGCAGTAAATGAATAAATTTTTAAGATTTTTATTCTGTTCAGTAAACGAACTTATGGTTTTGCACCTTATATTTGTAGCTAACTCATAAGCAGTTAGTTTTGGTACGGCTCCTGTTTCTACAGGAGCTTTTTTTTGTCTTAACCTTTTTCCTTTTTCCCTGCTTAAATTTTCCCTGGAAACAGTAAAGCAATAAATAATCCTCTTTTTTTATTTTTTCATGCCTGTTTTAAATACAAAAAAAGCCCCCTAAAAAGGGAGCCCTGCAACATAATAAATAAAACAACCAAGCGCACCGGCACTGGACACATGAACGAAGCGGCCATGAACCGAATAAACATACACAAGCCAACCGCAAGCCAAGCGATAAACGGAATAAACGGGAAGCTGAAAAATGAACAAAGGGAAATAAGAAGCACGAACGAACGAACGAGAAACAGAAAGCTGAAACATAACTGACAAAATTTAAAAATGAAAAAAATAAAGAACGAAGCTGTTTACCGAAGTGATCCGACAGAGGCGCGTAATGGCTGGCGGTTTAAGGCGGGTTCTGTGGCGCAAGGGCTGTGTAAATAGCCAGGCATGGAGCGACGACAGAGGGAGCGAGTAACTTTGCGAAGTATTTATTTTTTTTCTTCTGTAGTTAATGTTCTATTAGAGAGGAAACCCAGGCTGCAGTAAATGAATAAATAATTGGAATTTTTATTTTGCAGGAGTTCTGATTAAAGAAAATGAGAACCATTTAACAATGTTAAAATTCGTATTGGCGCAACAACAATACAAAAAGCGCAATAGAAAAGTGATGATAATCAATGGTAGAGTTTTTCTTGGAAAGCTGATTTGTTTCGTATAATATTGTTAGCAGCAACCAGGACAACGATGCGTGAAAAGATTTCCGTTTTTTTTGATACAAATTCTTATAGGCAAGTTGTTTTAGACAAAACTGAAACAGAAATAATTAGTCTATTTGAAGAAATAAGTATTGCGGAAAAAAGAAATAATATTGAGGCAATTTCTACTTTCACTGTTAATTTGGAATTAATGGCAAATTTGGTTGAAGGAGAAAGTGGCATTAATTACAAGAATTGTTTAAACAGTTTACAATTTTTAAGTTACCATTGCTACGATTTAGAAAAAGAAGAAATTAGAGTTTGTGCAATTCCTTTTTTTCAGGTTTCAGCAATGATGTTTGGAGCCTTGCCAATTAGTTATAATAAAAGCTCTCAGAAGTTCTCAAAATTGATTGAATCGTTTAAATCGTTTGAAAACAAAAGCCCAAAGATTAGTAAAGAAGTATATGAATTTGTAAAAGATAATTTGCAAAAGCATGAATTGGGATTTGCAACCAGTTTGGCTGGTTTAATTTCAGCTGCTAATTTTGGAATGGAAAAAATATATCCAAATTTAGATTCCAAGACTAGACGAAAAAAACTTCTTGATTATTTTAAAGATGATTCGTATGCTCAACATTTATCTTTACAAACATTGAAAATTATTTCTAAAAATTTAGAAATACAGCTACCTGAAGCAGAACTACAGAAACGTGCGTATTTTCTACGAACGCAGTTACCACTTTCTTCTGGATTTTTTCAGTGGATTTTATGCAAAGTTATTCAAGATAATATCGATATTTTTTCTAAAAATTCAAGAGCAAAAAGATGGAATTGGTTGTGGGATTATCAAATCTCATATGTGATCTCAAAAAGTACAATAAATGAAGGAAAAATGTTGATTATTACATCCGACAAAGAAATGATTGAGATCTTAAAAATAAATCAATTACAAGAAAATGTAATGACTATTTCTGAATATCTGAAATTTCTAAACATAAACAGTGGCAGCTGCTAGTCGAGTAAGCAAGGGGACTTTCACCCCCTGCTCCTCACAAAACCGTACGTGAACCTCTCGATTCATACGGCTTTTCAAGATGATGTTTTCAATTAGTAAGCCGGGCATACACTCCAGTGGGCAAACAGTCCGGGTTGC
>DATCFI010000208.1:0-21916 GCA_036509585.1 Hanamia sp.
ACTCTGAAACTTTTTTGTAAATTCTATTAAACTCATTCCTGTAAACATGGCTAATAATTTTAGCTCAAATATACTAATATTATTAGCTTAAAACAAATACTATTCAATTCATCACGACCTATCTGCTTTATTCTATAAATATTAAAAAATACATCTGAATTACCATCACATTATCATAATGCAGACGTGTGCTTTTTTGAGATAGAATTAGATTAACGGCTTACAACAGTTTGTAGCCCTGAACGAATTCATAGTAAAGCAATATATTCCCCCTATTTCGATTCTTACTGTTTTTCAGCAATTGATACCATTGAATATTCAGCATTTTTCCAGCGCCTGCAAAATATCGTTTTTAATATCTCCGATACTTTCCAGTCCAACAGATATTCTGATAAGTCCGGGCGTAATGCCAACACCAAGTTGTTCTTCAGGTGTCAGTTTTGCATGCGTGGTAGATGCAGGGTGAGACGCAATGCTGCGGGTATCGCCTAAGTTGGAAGTGAGCGTAAGCATTTGTAAAGCATCTAAAAATTTCACGCCACTTTCCAATCCACCTTTTAAGTCGAACGTTACCAATCCCCCACCTCTTTTCATCTGTTTTTTTGCGATCTCATACATCGGATGCGAAGGGTGAAAAGGATATTTAATGCTGTTTAATTTAGGATGGCCATCCAATGCTTTTACCAATGCTTCGGCATTATCGCAATGCCTTTGAATACGTACGTCAAGTGTTTCAAGACTTTTGCTGAGAAGCCATGCATTAAAAGGTGAAATGGAAGGTCCGGTGTTTCTGCAGAATAAATAAAGCTCGTGTATCAAATCTTTTCTTCCTACTACTACCCCACCCAATACGCGCCCCTGTCCATCAATCCATTTGGTGGCGGAATGCAATACCAGGTCTGCGCCATAATCAGCGGGCCTTTGCAAAATGGGTGTGGCGAAACAATTATCAACCAGCAAAATCAGGTTATGTTTTTTTGATAATTTCCCCAACCATTCCATGTCTATAATGTCTAAACCGGGATTGGTAGGCGTTTCCACATAGATCATCTTTGTCTTTGGCGTAATCAAAGATTCCCATGACGCGGTATCATTTAAATCGCCATAAGAATAATCAATATTCCACCTCTTAAAGTATTTTGTAATGATAGTGTGTGTAGAACCAAAGACAGATCCGCAACTCAGCAAGTGATCGCCGGCACTCAAAAAGGTCATAAAGCAACCAAAAATAGCGCTCATACCCGATGCCGTAGCAAAGCCGGCTTCTGTGCCTTCCAGGGCGCACATCTTATCTATAAATTCTTTTACATTAGGATTTTCAAACCGTGAATAAATATTCTTTTCAAGTTCGCCTGCAAATGTGGCGCGCATTTCTTCGGCATCATTAAAACAAAAACTGGAGGTAAGAAATAATGGGCTACTGTGTTCCATTTCATTTGTACGAGGTACTTGAATACGCACTGCTTGCGTATTGGGATCTTGCTTCATCTTCAAAAAAATTTAAATTGGGTGCGAAGATAAGAAGCAATCCATTTTTTAGCCATAGAAATTTGCCGTGACAAGATTTTCTGATGAAGGCAGGATTTATCAAACCAACGGATACCGAACAAAAAGGTAGAGAGGCTATGCATCGCAGCTCTACATTTTTTTAACCTTGCCGCTGCCGGAAATTTTAGAATTTATATTACCAACTTCCTCCTTGTAATAAACATTACCACTGCCACTGACAGATGCATCAATACTTTTGCCGCATCTACTTTTATATTGCCACTACCACTGATCTTGGCTCTCGCGTTATCACACCGCACGTTAATACAATCTATATTCCCACTTCCTAAAATAGCCGCAGTAACGTCGCCCGCTTTGTTTCCTTTTAGATGTATGTTCCCGCTCCCTGATACAGCCAGGTCAAGGTCATCAAATGAATCAAAATCCAATTTTATGTCTCCTGAGTTTCATCATCATTCCTAAATGCTCCACTGCCAGTAATATTTCCGCTGCCACTTTCATGCAATGATTTAATGTTCGTCATAGAAATGTAAACCACCATCCGTGATTGAGACTTTAAATTCACATGTTCCTTGGCGCGAATCGTCAACTTACCGTTATCAACTTTTGTCTCTATACAAGGAAGCAGATTTCCATCGGCTTCTACTTGTAGATTTTCAGAGGTGCTATAAGAAATTTGTACGTCCAGCGGACCGTTAGCCGAAACTTCGTTAAAACTTTCAATCGACCTTGATTCCTTTTTTAAATTACCATCGCCTTTAACTGTTTTCCAGGGCTGGGCCACTAACTGAAGACTGATACACACAAAAAATACAGGTAATAATTTTTTCACAATAATAATTTTTATTTTGAGATAGACAGTTGTGGAACGAAATGTGCTTTAGAAGTTACAAGCCTGAAAAAATAAAACATGACCGAAAAAAAACACGAGATTGATCTTCTGATAGAAAACCTTGAACACCTTTTAAATAAAGGAAACGCTCACGTATCGCTGGACAAAGCGTTAGAAAACATCAAGTTTGAGTTACTTGAAAAAAAGCCAAAAAACGTGCCTTACAGCCTTTGGCAGCTTGCCGAGCATATTCGTCTTGCACAGTGGGACATCCTGGAATTTTCGAGAAATCCAAAACATGTATCTCCCAAATGGCCCGAAGGATATTGGCCTAAAGAAACAAAACCGTCCTCCGAAAAAGAATGGAATACTTGCCTACGTAAAATAAAATCAGATCGCCAGGAATTTGTTGATTTACTGACAAAGGCACAAGATGAAATTTATAAACCATTTGAACATGGAGATGGCCAATCGCTATTAAAAGAATCATTAGTGTTAGCTGATCACAACGCCTATCACGCAGGAGAAATTATTATCATCAGAAGGCTGCTTAATGATTGGGGAAAATAAGCCTGGAGAATTTTATAGCAATTTTGGAAACAGGTAGATCGCTGCCATAAGCCGGCATAAGTCTTCAATAGCCATCCGGATTAATAAATTCACTTTTCCCCCGGCGATAAAACATTTTAAAAATATTTTTTGAATTTCTAATCCCAAAAATATTTTGCATTGTGGAAAAAAATTAAATTTGTCAACAATTGATTTCAAAATGCCACTACTGGAAAAGCAACTGCTTATAAAAAAATCCCAAATCCCTGGGGCAGGAAAGGGGCTATTTACCAAAAAATTCATTCCGAAAGGCACACGCATCATAGAGTACAAAGGAAAGGTGACCACCTGGAAACAAGTATTATCGGGGGATAAATTTAATGGTTATGTGTATTATTTTAACCGCAACCATGTGATAGACGGCATGGGACGAATAAAGGCGCTGGGAAGGTATGCCAATGATGCAAGAGGAATGACTAAAATAAAAGGAATTGTGAACAATACCCGCTATGTAGAGGATGGCAAGAAGGTTTTTATGGAAGCTGTAAAAGATATCCCGGAAAAAACAGAAATATTAGTTTCTTATGGAGTAGATTATTGGAAAGTATTAAAGGATAATAAAAAGATTAGCGACCGGGAACAAAAACTAAAACTGAAGGAAAGACAGAAATTGCCGGACAAAAAGCTATAATACCATTTCGTCCTCAATTCCATTCGAACACTCCTCTTGTTTTAAAAACCGCAGTACTCATTGGCTTTCTCTCAGAATTCAGCACTTTATAGCGTTTAATTTTAATAGCCAATCTGATTTTTTGCTCAACAGTAAACAAACATTTATCGATGATTTCTATTTTCAAAAAACCTTCCCTGCAATCAATCATTAATTTTCTCTTTTGTAATAATTAGGATACCTTACATAGCTTTTCATTCTTTAGTTGCACAAATCCATTTATGATAACAAAACCACCTTTCTCTTCCTTCAATTTTTTTGAGACTTTATTTAATAAGACAGAAGAAAATAATATTCTCTTGTTGGATGAGAAAGGAAATATTATCACAATCAACAAAGCTTTTACAAAATCGTTTGGTTATAGCAGAAAAGAATTGATCGGCAAAAACTTTGCAATGCTTTTTATCGATGAAGACAAAAAAAAAGGCAGGCCCGAAAATGAAATTGCCGGAGTGATAAAAACCGGCCAATGTGCAGACAATAACTACCTGGTCAAAAAAAATAAGAAGATAGTGTGGGTTTCAGGAGAGTCTGTAATGGTAAAAAATGAAACAGGCGCTAATTGTATTTTAAAGATCATCCAGGACATTAACCAACAGAAAAAAAGTGAAAGGAGCGCGTTGGAGTTCAGCAGTTTCAATGAAAACATTTTAGCATCTATAGATGACGTGGTAATTGTGTTAGATGAAAAAATGAATATTTTAAAAAAAAACCATGCCTTTAGTTCTTTGTTCAAAAATCCGGAAGCCGGAAAACAAGTTATGAATTTTAAAGAACTGATAAAGCCTTATGATCCTTATGGAATCCTGATACAGCAGATAAAAAACACGTTCAAAAATCAAAAGAGGCCCGCTGAACAAACTGTGGAAATAGAAACACTGGCGGGCGAAAAACGTTATTTTGATTTCAAATGCAGCCAGCTGACTCATATCGGCGAAGGTAAGAACGTGTTGTTGGTAATACACGACATCACCGCTTATAAACAGATAGAGAAGGAAAGAGAAGACGTCATTGGTTTTGTATCGCACGAGCTACGAAACCCTTTGGCCAACCTGATGTTGTGCAATGAAATATTGAATGAATCTCTAAAAGAACAGAATGTAAGAGAAGCAGAGGAAATGCTACTGCGCAGCAAAAATAATATCAAGCGGCTAAATAAGATGATTGCAGAGCTCTATGATGCCACCCGCGTAAATTCGGGTATTCTAAAATTGGAAATTGCCCCGTTTAATCTCCGGGAAATGATCCGGGAAGCGATAGAAACTGTTCAGGTATTACAGCCTGCTTATAAGATCGTGGCAAAAGGAGAAACCGATTTTGAAGTGACTGGCGACAGGTACCGAATCATACAGGTAGTCACTAATTTTTTAGGGAACGGTATTAAATATTCCAATAGCAATAAAAATGTTACGCTGTCTGTTTCCCACAATAAAAAATCGATTACCGTGTCGGTAAAGGATGAGGGCCAGGGAATTTCGCCGGAAAACCTTGACCATGTTTTCGAACGTTTTTTCAGAGCAGAGAAAACAAGAAATATAGAAGGAATAGGCCTTGGCTTGTACTTGTGTAAACAAATCATCCAGGCGCATCATGGAACAATATGGGCCGAGAGCAAAGAAGGTAAAGGTTCCGCTTTTTATTTTCTATTCCGCGATGAAATCGAAATGAACATCAGTCACCGTTAGTTTTATCTTTCTCATTCGCAACCTCTTTTTCTTTTTGCTGGATGGATTTCTTTCCCGATTCTACCTCTATGATCTTGGTAGTGACCGCGTAATCATCCGGGTGAATACTAGAGCCATATTTCACCGCAAACGCCTTGGTAAATTCTGCCCCAAAATATAGAATGATTGCAGAATAATATACCCAGAGTAATAAAATAACCAGTGAGCCTGCGGCGCCATAAGTACTGCCAACATTACTTTGCCTGATATAGTAGGATATTCCGAATTTGCCCAGCATAAAAAGCACAGCAGTTGTAATTGCGCCTGCTGCTACATCTTTCCATTTAATTTTTGCATCCGGAAGCACTTTAAAGATCGCACCAAAAATAACGGCAGTAATAACCAACGTAATCATAAGATTGACGATATAAAAAACGATAACCGTTACATCCGGGAACCAGGATTGCAAAGCATCACCAAATCCATCTATGAGTGTAGAAAGCGTGAGCGAAACCAACAACAGAAAACCAAGCCCGATAATGACAGAAAAAGATAAGACACGATTTCTTAGAAATTGCAGCAATCCACTTTTGGGTTTTGGCTTCAACCCCCAAATAGAATTGATCGAATCCTGTATCTGCGCAAACACAGTAGTAGCACCCACTACAAGAGTAATAATTCCAATAGCCACTGCCACATGGCTTTTACCGGAAAGGGATGCGCTCTTTATCATTTCCTGTAGTTGCAACGCGGTGTTAGAGCCAACAAAATTTTCAAGTTGCCCATACACTTTGCCCTCGGCGGCATCCTTTCCAAGGAAAATACCACTTAGCGAAATAATAATGATCAGCAAAGGCGCCAAAGAAAAAACAGTATAATACGCAAGTGAACTGCTCATCTTCATCACCCTATCATTTGAAAATCCAGTGAATGAATTCTTTAAAACTTCCCAAATTCCTTTGATGGTGAATTTTTCTTTCATACATCTTTGTTTGCAATTGCTACTGCAAAAAAGCGACCAACTTCGGTATTCCGCAAATACAAAGATTCCGAATAATAAAGAAATAGCAAAATAAAAATGTGTAGTATTTCTTTGTTTACTGCACGTTGCCGAACAACAACTTTATGAGACCGGTGAAGAAACTACTTCCCGAATTTCTTTCTTAACAAACTCATCGCGTCTTCCATGGTAGCGCTGTCTTTCTGCTGTTGGTTAATTGGTTGCTGGCTTCTCGCATTTGTATGAGGAGCAGAATAAGGTTTTCTGTTATTGCCGGCATTTCGCTCAGGCCGCTGTGGCGTTTCCTCTGTTTGTTTTATGGAAAGTGCGATACGCTTACGTACCTTATCTACTTCCAATACTTTCACTATCACTTTATCATTCAACTTCAATACTTCGCCGGGGTCGCTTATATATTTATGCGCTATTTCAGAAACATGAACCAGTCCATCCTGTTTCACACCGATATCAACAAAAGCGCCGAAGCGTGTAAGGTTCGTTACCTGTCGGGGAACGATCATGCCCACCGATACATCGTCAATAGAATAAATGCTCGCAAACTCAAAGGTCTGCGCTTCTTCGCGCGGATCAAGGCCTGGCTTCTTTAGTTCTTTTAGAATATCCTGTAACGTATGCAGCCCTGTATTTTCGTTTACATATTGCTGTAATGATATCCTGTTGAGTACCGCTTCGTTGTTTATTATTTCTTTTATATCTACACCCGCGTCTTTGGCTATTTGTGCTACCACCTTGTAAGACTCAGGATGTACGCCGCTTTGGTCCAAAGGTTCGTCACCATTTTTTATCCTTAAAAATCCGGCGCATTGCTCAAAAGCTTTATCTCCGAGGCGCGGCACTTCCTTTAATTGTTTCCTGCTGGTAAAGCGTCCTTTTTCTTTGCGATAGCTTACAATATTTTCTGCAATAGATAGCCCGATTCCGCTTACATAACTTAATAATTGTTTTCCGGCGGTGTTTAAATTAACACCCACGGTGTTTACACAACTAACAACCGTTTGATCCAGTTTATCTTTTAACCTTACCTGGTTTACATCATGTTGGTACTGCCCTACCCCAATACTCTTCGCATCTATTTTTACTAACTCTGCCAACGGATCCATTAGCCTGCGACCGATACTTACCGCGCCTCTTACGGTAATATCCTGATCAGGAAATTCTTCCCTTGCAATTTCGGATGCTGAATAAATGGAAGCGCCATCTTCATTCACCAGAAATACAGGCAAGCCTGATTGTAAACTTTTAATAAATTGTTCCGTTTCTCTTCCGGCTGTTCCATCACCAATGGCGAAAGCTTCAACTTTGTATTCAGTGATATAACTCCTAATCTTTTGTTCTGCCTCGGTCAGTCTAAAGTTTTTCTCATGTACAAAGATCACATCGGATTTTTTCAGATCTCCCTTCTCATCCAACACCACCACTTTACAACCTGTTCGATAACCCGGATCAATCGCTAAAATCTTTTTGCTGCCCAATGGTGATGAAAGCAGCAACTGGCGAAGGTTTTCAGCAAACACACTAATGGCTTCGTCATCCGCTTTTGTTTTTAATGCCATTCTGAATTCGCTTTCCAGGCTGGGTTGCAGCAATCTTCGATAGGCATCTTTGATGGCTTTCTTTACCTGTTCTGTCGCATCGTTACCCGCTTTTATGTATTGCTCTTCAATAATTTTCAAAGCAACCTCTTCTTCTGGCGCAATAGTCATTCTTAAAAATCCTTCCATGAATCCGCGCATAATGGCCAGCATTCTGTGAGAAAGAATTTTAGAAACCGGTTCAGAGAAATCAAAATAATCTTTGTATTTGATGCCTTCTTCTTCTTTGCTGCTAAGAATTTTACTTTGTACTGTAGCTTTGCCTTCAAACAATTTCCTCATTTTCGCACGCACGTCCGCATCTTCATTAACCATTTCTGCAATAATATCTCTCGCACCTTGTAAGGCTGCGTCTGTGTCTTTTACTGTTTCGTTGATATATTTAGCAGCCTCTTCGGGAAGCGATACATTTTTCTGTTCCAATATCAAAAGCGCTAATGGCTCTAAACCATTTTCGCGTGCCGTTTGCGCTTTGGTTTTTCTTTTAGGTTTGTATGGTAAATAAATATCTTCCAGTTCGTTGATGGTAGTGGCTTCATTAATTTTTTGCTGCAAAAATTCGGTCATCTTTCCCTGCTCGGTAATCGTTTTTTCAATGAAGGTTTTTCTTTCAGAAAACTCCTTTTGTAGTTTGGCTTCATCCTGTATTTGTTGAATCTGCACTTCATCCAACGCGCCGGTTTTGTCTTTACGATAACGTGCTATAAATGGAATGGTAGCTCCTTCGGCTAATAATTCCAACACGACAGCGACTTGTTTTTCAGGAATTGATAATTTACCAGATACGAACGAAGAATACGTTGACATAAATTAGCGATTAAGTGTTTTTAAGGTGGGCGAAGGTAGAAAAATTGGATTGAAATCAGGAGGGAATTTGTGGGACTGCATCGAATTATGACCGAACGATTATTTTAGTCATTCATCCGGTAAATATTAAAATATCCTGAATAAAAGTATTGTTCCAGAATAATGAAATAAGTACGACAAATGAAGCGATTCTATTTTTTCACCAGCAGCAAACTAACAAAAAAACCAAATTCTTATTTTCTATTTATAATGTTCGATCGCTTTTTTTACGCTATCATATTTCAATAATAACGCCTCTGCAGTGGCTTCATCTTTGATGCCTGTTTTTTCCATCAGCATTCTCGTTCCTCGTTTTACTATTTTCTGATTGGTCAACTGCATGTTCACCATTTTATTGTCTTCTACCCTGCCCAACTTTATCATGGATGCCGTGGAGATCATATTTAAAACCATTTTTTGGGCCGTTCCACTTTTCATTCGTGTACTTCCGGTTATAAATTCAGGTCCAACAATTAGCTCTACCGGAAAATTGGCTACTGCACTAATAGGCGATTCGGGGTTGCATGCAATGCTACCTGTCACGATTTTATGCTTTTTACATTTCTCCAAAGCGCTGATCACATACGGCGTGGTGCCGCTAGACGCGATGCCCACTACTACATCTTTGCTGGTGATCTTATACGCTTCTAAATCAATCCAGCCCTGCATCGTATCATCTTCTGCATTCTCTACAGCATCAACGATGGCTTTTTTCCCACCCGCAATAATCCCGATAACAAGCCCTTTTGGTACACCATAAGTAGGAACACATTCACTGGCATCGAGGATACCCAACCTTCCACTGGTGCCGGCGCCAATATAAAAAAGGCGTCCGCCGCCTTTCATTTTTTCCGCAACAGCGGTTATTAGTTTTTCTATCTGAGGTAAGGCTTTTTCAACTGCACCGGCTACACCAAAATCTTCTTTATTAATGTTCTTAATAATTCCCCCAACTGACATTTCTTCAAGGTGGCGATATTTAGAGGGTTGTTCCGTTACTCTGTTGAAAGCCATAGGTCTTTTTTCTGTAAAATTATAGTATTTAGAGTTGCCTTTCAAGTGGGAGACGATATTTCATCTACAAAAATGCTCACCACATAACGAAATTTAGGATTTGCATCACGAAGACTCAGTTCAATCTTTGAGCAATTCGATGATGTTATCCACATCTTTACTTTCCATAAAAAGAACGGGTTTTAAAATGAGATTGATCCAAAGCCCGGGATCGATTACTTTGTTGCCGAGTGCAACTACGGTGTTATCTATTTGGCTGGTTAACTCAGCGGTCATTTGTGCATTTGTATGAGCAAGCGCAACAGCGTTTGCCCATGAGCACGTTCTTGCAGTGCCTATACTGAAATTGATCACCGCGTCTTCCTCGTTGTTCGCTATATCTTTGAGTACTTTTAACGGGAACCAAACTTTACATAAGGTATCCTGTACTAATTGTGCCTGCGCTGCTATCACGTCATTTATCTTATTAAAATCTGATTCAAGATCGTAAATTTTATCACCCGGACAACATGCTGCTGTTGCCATGCACAGATCAAGATTAATATGCGTATTAATCCCCAATATCAAATGTTGAAGACAAATCAACTCTGAATTTTGGCAGGCATCAAAGGCGACTTTCCAGGCTAATGAGCAAGGTTGATTATTAGTATAAGCATTCCAGGCAAAAAAATACCGGTTCGCAAAATCCACATCTAATTGCTCCATTCGTTTTCCATCCTGGAAGATATTATTAATAATTCCCTGCTGAACCGCCACAGTCATACGACGATACAAGGTAGCGAAATAGCCCATCCGGCTTTTGTTTGAAATGCTCCATGCAATGATATCATCCAATTGAGAAATGACTTCTTCAATGGTACCGGCCTGATTCATATTTTTTGTATAAAAAGGAAAGATATTCAAATTTCCCTTTTTATAATCGCTTTTTTTGGAAAAAGGAATTCAGGTATTACCGGCATTTTTAACCGCTGAATTTTAGAAATACTATTTTACTATTGTTAATTATATCTTCGCTCTTGGTACAAATCTTTTCTTGGATTAATTTACATCCCTTATTTGATAAACTGTTTTATACGATGAAGCATTTGATTTCCGCAGTCTTGATTTTTTTATTTTCAATATCTTTCGCGCGGACGCAAAACATTAATTCCACTTTAATTAATTACGCCAATAAGTATGGCCAGGAAAGAATTTATCTGCACTATGATAAATCTTCATATTCGGCCGGCGAAACCGTTTGGTATGCGGCATACATGATGCAGGCCATTTACCCGGCCGACGCCAGCAAAACAATATATATTGACTGGACGGACGAAAATGGAAAAGTGCTCCTGCACAGTTCAGGCCCGGTAATAGACGCTACCTCATTTGGGCAATTTGAAATTCCGGAAAACTATACCGGAAAATTCGTTCACGTAAAAGCTTATACGAAATGGATGCTCAATTTTGACAGCGCTTTTTTGTATAATAGAGACATCAGGATATTGTCTGATTTAGACAAGCAACCTCGTACAAAGACCACCATCATTCCAGAATTAAATTTCTTTCCTGAAGGCGGTGATGCTGTGGTAGGCGTTAAAAATAAAATTGCTTTCAAAGCGAACGACCAATATGGACGGCTTATAAAAATTAAAGGAGATATAAAAGATAACAAGGGCGACGAAGTATCGAAATTAGATGTCATCCATGATGGAATGGGTTATTTTTTCATAATGCCCAAAGAAGGACAAACATTTACCGCGTCCTGGAAAGACGAGAATGGAAACTCACATACAACACAATTAGCTCCCGCAAAAAATACCGGCGTTTCGCTACAGGTAGCAATCGTTGGAACAAAACGTAATTTCTTTATTAAAACCGCACAGACATCTCCACTTACGGAGGTACATGTGATAGGAACCATGTATCAGCAACCCATTTTTAATATTACAAAAGAGTTCAAAGATGGTGTTGCAGAGGGCGCGATCCCTACCGATAATTTACCGAGCGGTATCATGGTGATCACTGTTTTTGACAATCAATGGAAGCCACTGGCCGAGCGAATAACGTACGTCAATAATGAAGAATACACCTTTAAACCTACGATGACTGTTCAACATTGGGGTTTAAATAAAAGAGCCAAAAATGAAATAGAAATAGATGTACCCGACAGCCTTTCGGCGAATATGTCGGTTTCGGTAACAGACCTTGGCATTGATCATGATACTGCAGACAATATTATTTCCCGACTAATGCTAACAGGAGAATTGAAAGGAAAAGTGAACAATCCCACGTATTATTTCTCAAACAACAGTGATTCTATCACCCAACAATTAGACCTCGTGATGCTTACCCATGGCTGGCGCAGGTTCAATTGGGAAAAAGTTGTCAAGGGCGATTACCCCGATATCAAGTACAAAAAAGACACGTCGTATCTAACATTGTCCGGAAAAATATATGGCGCTACGCCTTCGCGGTTACGTGAAGCGGGTGCAATCGTATTAATGGTTACTCAAAAAAATGAAGGCACAAAGATATTTACCACGCCGATTAATCCGGATGGAAGTTTTGATGATTCAGACCTTATTATTTTTGATACCGCCAGAGTTTATTTTCAACTGGCAAAAGCAAAAGGAAGCAGCGACGTGTCCGTGCAATTCATGCCTAACCGACTTCCACCTCTTATCAATAATTTAACAGCCGCTGGCATTAATTACAACCATTTTGCTGATACTACAGGCAACGACTATCACATCAGACTTAGTGATGCCGCCGAGCGGGAATTAAAATACTTGCAGGGAAAAGTATTGGCCACCGTAACTATTAAAGCAAATCCCCAAAACAAGCTCGGAGAAATGGACAAAAGATATACCTCAGGCATGTTTTCGGGCGGCGATGGTTATGAGTTTAACCTCGTAGATGATCCTTTTGCCATGTCGGCAACAGATATATTTCAATACCTCCAGGGAAAAGTAGCCGGTTTACAGATCACCGGAACTGGCAGTACTGCTACACTTTCCTGGCGGGGAGGCACTCCGCAAATTTATGTAGATGAAATAGCTACGCCCATCAACATGGTAGTGTCCGTTCCGGTTGCAGATGTGGCCTACGTTAAAGTATTTCGTCCTCCTTTTATGGGCGGCATAGGTGGCGGCGACGGGGGTGCCATAGCCATATATACCAAAAGAGGGGGTGATCAAACCCAGGAATCAGGAAAAGGTTTGTCGAATAATGCCGTGACTGGCTATACGGCGATCCGCCAGTTTTACTCCCCTGATTATGAAACCATCAGCGAAGAGAACGGTAAAAAAGATCTACGATCCACACTTTACTGGAATCCATCCGTAATTACTTCGCCTGGAAAAAATAAGGTTATCCTTAAATTTTTCAACAACGATATCACACAGGCATTCCGCGTAGTTATCGAAGGAATGACCAAAGATGGAAGGCTCGCTCACGTAGAGCAGGTGATGGAATAATTAATGGTGAACAAACCGGACGCGACACCCCTCTACTTAAATTACGCCTCCTTACGCGGCGTAATTTTCAACTTCCCGGCAAGGATCGCTGTACCAAATCCCAGGATTCCAATCAGCGTAAAAGACCAGCGCAAACTAACTGCCTGAGCAATAAATCCTATCATAGGAGGCCCTATCAAAAAACCAAGGAATCCAATAGTAGAAACGGCTGCTAATGCAGCGCTCGCAGGCATAGAAGGCGATTTGCCTGCAAGTCCGTATACAATCGGAACCACAGAAGATACTCCAAGACCAACGAGCAAAAAGCCAATAGTAGCAGTGGCGACAAATGGAAAAACAACCGCGATTAATAAACCAATAGTGATCAGTGAACCGCTTAATTGCAAAATCCGTTTTACCCCAAACTTTGTAACAAGTCTATCGCCCAAAAAACGACCAAGAGCCATCGTGCCGGTAAAAGCCACGTAACCTATCGTGACCAACGAGGCAGGCGATTTCACTATGTTTTTAAAATAAACCCCACTCCAATCGGCCATGGCGCCTTCGCAAAGCATAGAGCAAAAAGAAATAAGGCCCAAAAGCAATATTCTTTTATCGGGTTTTACAAATAACTTCTGAACAGTTTTGCTACCCATATCATGTGGGATCGTGGACTTATAAGAACCCAATACCAGCAGAACAGCAAAGCCGCTTACACATGCGAAATGAAAAAAAGTTGAAAGGTCTTTTGACACAAAAAAAGTTCCGATAAGCGCACCGCTGAATCCCGCTATGCTCCACAGTCCGTGAAAAGAAGCCATCACCGACCGGCCGTACAATGATTCCACACCAACAGCCTGCGTGTTCATGGCTATGTTGATCAGGTTGCCGGCGATGCCGAAAAAAAATAGCGACAACACCAATTGCCATACAGAAGAGGATAAAGCAAGAAGCAAAAGAATGGAGGGATAGAGAACGGCGCCGCAAACCAATGTAGGCCTGCTGCCATATTTGGTTACCAGCCAACCGCTGATAGGGAGACTTATCATCAAGCCCGTAGGAAGCGCGAGTAATACACCTCCCAATCCGGCATCACTTAAATGTAATTTATTTTGAATTGCCGGAATACGGCTAGCCCATGTAGAAAAGGTAAGACCTGCAATAAAGAAAAAAAAACCAGCTGCTATTCTATAACGTCTTAGCAATTCCGTTCTATTCTGATATTGAGTCTCCATCATTTATTTTAAAGATGCAAATGTAAAACGATAATGAGTAAATCAGTTCAAGTCATCGCCAATGGCAAGTGAACGCTTGTTGTTTTTTCTCGGCGCTACCTTTATGAGACTTTGTTCGGGTCTAAGAATCACCTTACTGTTGCAGCATTTGCAACAAACGCCCATCACGGTTATAAATATCTTTTCGAAAATTTAACTGTCCGTCTTTATCTATGAATGCAGTAAAATAACCGATATACACCGGGATCAACTTTTTCAGAGTTACGGTTTGTTCCTTTCCTCTATGCATAGCAGCATCTATCTTTTCGGGAGTCCATCCAGGCAATTGTTTCAAGATTCTTATGGCAAGGTCTTTCGGTTTTTCCACGCGAATGCATCCATGACTGAAGGCCCGGTTGTCTTCATTAAACAATGATTTGGAAGGCGTGTCGTGCAGATAAATTGCGTTCGAATTCGGAAAAAGAAATTTGACTAGACCAAGAGAATTTCTTGGTCCTGGCTTTTGTCTTACATTACCACCGTTCCATTCCATATTGTGGTTTTGCAAATAGTTAGGGTTCTTTTTCATTCCGGGCTTTATTTCCTTATTGATAATACTCGTGGGAATGTTCCAGTAAGGACTGAAAACCACATACCTCATTTTGCCACTAAAAATCACCGTCTTATTCATGGGCTTTCCTACTACCACATTGCTGCTCCACACACTTTTCCTATCTTCAAAATAATGCAATGTATATTCAGGAATGTTGACAAGGATAAATTCATTTGAAACGCTATCTGCCGGAATCCATCTAAAACGCTCCATGTTTACCATGATTTGCTCTGCACGCTTTTTTGCCGACACATTTATTTCATTGATAAATTCGTTGGTAAGTAAAGAATCCGGTTTGAGCCCATACCGTTGTTTTACAATCTGCACCACACCTGCTAATGCTGCATCATACACATCGCTGCTGTCTGTATTTTGTATATCACCCAATTGCTGCAACCGGGTGCGTAAAAACGGTATCACTGTTGAAGATTGATTGAGTTTTAACCGGATATTCTTAGTCAACAACGGCACTCTTATTTCATCTCCGTTTTTGTCGATATTACGATAAAGCGCGAGCGCTTTTTTCAGCCCGTCATATTGCATTGCGGCTATAGGCCCGCTTCGGTGTTCAATGAGGCCCGAACTTAAATTATCTGTCAGCAGCGATGTATAGGAAAGTTTTTTTCGCGGTAAATACCAATTAATGGACTCGGCTTTGTTGTTCAATGACCCGGCCCATATATTTTTTGAGTAATAAAAGTACTGTGCCGTCAGCATTAGTTCCATATTAATATCCGGCCCGCTGTTAACCAAGTTCACAGAATTATGCAGCATTTGTTCAAGTGTATCTTTATATAGAATGTCAGCGCTCACTCCTTCACTGCCCACATTTTCAATACTCGAGATTAAGGCCCCTGAAGTAGGTACCAGGCCACTGTTGTCATACCATACATAATGATAATTATTAGCACGATAAAATGTATCAAATTCTTTTCTAAACTCTTTGAACAAAGGTTTTTCATTAAGAAATTTTTGAATCTGCGCGCTATCAAATGAAATCCCCGAAGCCGCGTTGAAGCTACCCTCTACGATAGACTTTTCTTTCGATTCAACCGGAATCGGTTTTTGGGTTTCCTTTTTTTCCACTGTGTTGCACGCTGAAATAAATAATGCAATTATCAAAAAAAAGGAAAGAAGTTTTTTATTTATTGCGGGTATCATATTGAAGTTAATTGACGGTCAATTATCTTATTTAATTTCATGCGCTTTTACATCAAAATGATTCAGCTCGTATGCGTAATTTCTAATTGAAACAAACCATTTTTCATTTTCAAATCACAAAGTTTGAGTCAGTGTCAAAAGTACTTTTTTTATCACGTCCATAACCCTCTCCATAAAAATTGTATCCTCTTTATGTTTTAGGCACAATTAATGTGTCAGTGTTTATCAATAACAGTATTTTAAAACCGTTTGTGTATTCAAACAAAAATGAACCCGTATGAAAGCAATAAGAATCCACGAATTCGGCGGCCCCGAAGTATTAAAGTATGAAGAAGCACCACGCCCGGTAATCGCTGCCGATGAAGTTTTAATAAAAGTATATGCCAGTGGTGTCAACCCAGTCGATTACAAAATGCGCGAAGGCCTGGCGGAATCTCTTTTTCCTATTGACCTTCCTTTTATCCCAGGTTGGGACGTATCAGGCGAAATAGAAGAAGTGGGCAGTGATATTTTAACTTTCAAAAAAGGTAACGAAGTATACGGCAGACCGGATGTAACGCGTAATGGCACTTATGCGGAGTATGTGGCTGTGAAAGCTGATCAGATTAATTTTAAACCACAAAGTATAGACCATGATAAAGCAGCAGCAGTACCACTCGCAGGACTTACTGCCTGGCAAAGTTTGTTTACCTATGGTAAACTTGAAGAAGGTCAGAAAGTGTTGATACACGCAGCTTCGGGAGGCGTGGGCAGTTTCGCTGTGCAATTAGCCAAATGGAAAGGCGCCCGTGTGATAGGAACAGCATCCGAAGAAAATATTGATTTCTTGTTTGACCTGGGAGCCGATGGTGCTATTGATTATAAAAATGAAAAGTTTGAAGATAAGATAACAGGTGTTGACCTTGTGCTTGACCTGATGGGTGGCGATACACAAAAGCGTTCTTTAAAAGTAATTAAGAAAGGAGGAAGGCTGATCACCATTGTGCAACCGCAATACCAGGAAGAAGCAAAAGCAAGAGGTATACACATGGAAGCGTTTTTGACAAAATCCCTGCCTGAAGAATTACAGCAATTAACTAACTTGATTGATTCAGGAAAAATAAAACCCATTGTTACACAAAAGTTTGCATTAAAAGACGCGGCCGAAGCGCAGATAGAAATTGCAAAAGGGCACACGAGAGGAAAGATAGTGCTGACTGTAGTGTGATGCTGCTTTCATCATCAGGTTTATTTTGCAGCGTCCTAAAAATTATCCCGGCAGTAAAGCAAAGAATAATTGAGATTTTATTTTTTTGATAGACGGGAAGTTTATTTTGAACCATTTTTTTGAATATTCTTTTATGGTAACAGCACAACAACTTGCCGGCAGTTGTATTCCATTTTCGAAAGACCATTAGCGGGCTAATAAAGATGGCATAGCTTCAATATTGCTATTTTATTACCTATGATCCAATAAGTGAAAAGACAAAAAAAATTAGTGATAGTACATGGAATATATAAATGAGTCCACCAACTAATTGTAATCCATTGAAAAGATGAAAAAAATCACCTTAGAGTGTGCTTGCTTGTATGCTGTCTAACCAGCATGCTCTCATCTTTCACAATACTATTCTAACACCAGGCTTTCAAATTATTTAACCACAGCAAAGCTTTATTATTACTACTCTTCCAACTTAATACCCGTTTTAGTAAGCGCTATTTTGTGCTGCTTATATAAATTTCCTGTTGTCATTTTAAAAGTTTTTTTACTCATTCCAAAGAATGAATAGATTTCTTCCGGCGAAGACTTATCATGATATGGAAGATAACCGTCATTCTCCTTTAACAACCGTAACACTTTTTCCGTTTCATCTTCTACTCTTTGGTATCCAGGCTTTCCGGCGGCCACGTCTATTTTATTTTCGGGCAAAATGTTTTTTATAAAACCTTTGAAACGGTCCCCGATATTTATATTCCGATAAATTTCATTGTTATGCAAAATGCCTTTATGAATATTATTGATGATGACTTCATATCCAATATCAGTTTGGCGATAAACAATTAAGTCAACCTCATCTTTTATTTTTACCGTAAGGATTTCATTAGAAAGAAAAGATTCTAATTTTTCAGTTGCGGCAACGCGTCCTGTTTTTTCGTCCATTACAATCTTCACAAGATATTCGCCATTGGGTGCCATAAAATTTTTAATCTTTGATTTGGGAATAAAAAGATCCTTCATCAATCCCCAATCCAAAAAAGCGCCCTGGTGCGTTACGCTTACCGCCTTTAATTTTACAATATCTCCCACTACACCGTAAGGTTTTTGAGTGGTCG
Source organism: Hanamia sp. (assembly GCA_036509585.1). GTDB lineage: Bacteria > Bacteroidota > Bacteroidia > Chitinophagales > Chitinophagaceae > Ginsengibacter. Next base: position 18,496 of record DATCFI010000208.1, read on the forward strand.
CTATCGGCCTGTCTTCGCCATCGTGATATAAAAACACAGTAAGCTCATCCCCGATTTTCGTATTAGCGGGAACGAAACGTTTGGGCAACAAAATACCTTCTTCGCCGTCATCCATAAAAACACCCATCGATTTTTCTTTGATCACTTTCAGCAGATTGTATTTCCCAATATTTACCATAGTTAAACTTAAGTATTAATCCGGGGTAAAAGTAAAACTCTTATACCACTTTGAATGTAGAGAAAACAGTAAAGAAAGAAATTTAGTCAATTCCTGTTTTATATTTTCTAATTACCTGCACTTTTTATCCTGCTTTGCTCGTCTGATGCTCCGCCGCTCCTGCGTTGATTCTGATTCTTCAAAGGCTTACCAAACCGATATAAAAACGTTAACGAAAAGGTACGGTTATTATTGATGTTTTGAATATACACGTCTATATCCTGGTAATTTACCCTGCCTGTAAAATTTTGTGAGTTAAAGATATCACGCACGCTCGCTTTTAGAGTTCCTTTGTTCTTCAAAACCGATTTCTGCAATCCCGCATCCATTCTCCATAATGGGTTTATTACTATTTGTCCTTCAATCGCTTTTGACCGGTAAAAACCACTCAATTCTGCACTCCAACCCTTTTTAAATTTCAGCTGGTTATTCATGTTGAACAAAAATGAAGTGTTGGCCACATTCAAAACCCCATCATCGATTACTCCGTAATAAATATCGTGATTTACATCTGCATATAAATTGGTATTCCAAAACGAAGTAACCGGAAAATTAGCACTTATGGCAAGTCCATAATTATCTTTGGAGGAAAGGTTTTCTTTAGTTTGAAAAGTTTTCCGTTCGCTGGTGATTTGTTTAAGCACGTCAGTAAAAACATTGTGAATTTTACTGTAATTAATTGTGGTTGACAAAAAGCCTTTATAAGTATGTGTAATTTCTATATTATCCGTGTACTGAGGTTGCAACAAAGTATTGCCCACCTCATAAGTGTATTCATCTAAAAAATAATAAAATGGATTCAGGTCTTCATAGTCAGGCCGATCAATCCTCCTCCCATAGTTAGCAGAAAAAGTATTTTCCTTATTTGCCTGGTAACTCACAAAAACTGTGGGAAATAAATCGACATAATTTTTAGTAAATGAAGAATCGGGCCTTGTGGAATTACCCAACTGATTGCCGTCAGCATTGGTATTTTCAGCCCGCAAGCCTGCCTGAATGCCCCACTTTTTTATTTGCTTGTTGTAGTTAAAGTAAGCTGCGTTAATGTTTTCTTTATAAATGAAATGATTTGTCTTCCCATTATCGGTCACATAACCTGCACTGGTACTGTCCTGGTAAAGCGCATCATTATCGGTCGTAACATAACTGCTCTTTAAGCCTGTTTCTATTTTTGCATTATGTTTTAACGGAAAAGTAAAATCTGTTTTTGCTGAATAAATGTGCACATCTGACGGAAGCGTGCCTATCAATTGGGAAGATGGAGCCCGATGCGAAAAATCAGGATAATAATAATTGTTTGCAAGAGCTTGGTTAGTAATTTGATCATATTTAAGATAATCCAGGTCAACCGTGAATTCTTTTCCGGAAGAATCAAATACGTGCTGCATATTAAAATTGGCAGAAAAATTATTGGATTTACCTGTGTTTGTGTTATCAGCAATCACAATTGAATCCGTTTTATTTTTACCGTCATTCAAATTGGTTTGGTTCCTGCTCAAGTCATCAGACGGATTAAGGAAGCCTGAAAAAACTACGCCTAATGTCGTCTTCTTATTGGCATAAAAATCCATTCCTGCTTTTAAATTATGAACCTGCCATGAATTGGTTGCGAGATTATTTTGATCAAATATGGTTTCAATTTCCTTGGAACTTGAGTCTCTAAACTTCCTGATAATATGAGTCTCCTGGTAACGCTTCCTGTACGAATAACCGTAATTACCAAAGAAATTGACTTTCCCGGTGCGATAGTTAAGATTAAGGCTGTTATTTGTTTGTGTATATTTAGATTGAAGAAGTGAGGTACTAATATTTCCATTAAGTCCCTTCATTTTATTTTTTTTTGTTTTAATATTAATGATACCGGCGTTTCCTGTAGCATCATATTTTGCAGAAGGATTGGTCATAATTTCTATCTGGTCAATGTTTGAAGAAGGCATATTCTTCAAAAGAGTAGATAATTGATCAGCGCTGAGATAAGTAGGCCTTCCATCAAGCATGATCATTACCCCCGATTTCCCTTTCAAACTTACATTTCCATCTTTATCCACCGACACGCCCGGCGCTTTTTCCAGTACTTCCAAAGCAGTGGTACCTGCATTTGTAATGGAAGCATCCACGTTAATAATGGTTCGGTCAATTTTTCGCTCTACAAAAGGTTTGTTCAAAGCAACGGTTACTCCCTTTAAGATCTTAATAGTCTCATTTAATTGCAAAACCCCTACCGTAACAGTATCACCCCTCCTTATAGAAATGGCAGCGCTGTAGGTGCCTGAATAACCGGTAGAAGTTGCCAATAAAAAATACCTGCCGGGCAAAATCCGGTTAAATTCAAAATTTCCTTCTTTATCGGATAAACTAATTTTTACAAGGGAAGAATCCGGAAGGCGATAAAGGGATACGGTAGCCACGTCGGCATTTTTTGAATCCGCGCTATATTCAATCTTGCCTTTAATGATGGCTTCGCTATGCTGAGCATAAATTTTAAACGTAGAAAGAGCCAGAAACACAAAAAATAAAACAATCTTATCCATTTTGATACAGTTACTTTTTTTAATATTATAATGCAAACCTAAGTAGTGTGTCTTACATAGTACATAGTTATACATTAATGGTGATATTTTCTTTTTAATTGGTAAAGTATTTATATAAACGGGCATCAGATAAAAAAGTTACAGAACGGTTGAATGAAAATAGTTATCAAACAAACGACATTAACATAATTGGGCGCAATAATTATTGATGGTTAGTAAACAAAGAAAAACGGAGTTTTAAAAAAAATAAATTATGAAAAAGAAGTTGTAAAATAAAATCGCAAATAATCATGGCTAATATCAATTTTAAGTTTGAAACAGTAAACCAACAAAAAATCAAGATTTATATTTCACTGGTGTCCATTTTTTTCTACTAAGATATCGTAACAAAATATTTACAAAAAAGTAGCTCAGATAATAATTTATATATTATTTTTGCTTTTTAATGTTATAAAAAATTATAAGAACAGCCTTGAAAAAAAATATTTCATATAATTTCTTTTCCCCGGCAACGGTACACTTATTCTTTTCCCCGGCAACGGTGAAATTATCGCGACGTGGATGCTGATAGGCCGAGCAGTTGAAACCGCCCCTATCAGTGAAAAAAATCCACCGAAGACTCCCCCTTTTATTAAAATTTAAATTTCCTGCAAATTGGAACAATCAAATATTA
>DATCFI010000209.1:0-14475 GCA_036509585.1 Hanamia sp.
GTAATAAATAATGATGGGCCTCACGGTATGCAGGAAATTTCAGGCACTATAGGATTGAAAGCAGGTATGCACGCTATATCGGTAGGCTATTTCAACCAGACCGGAGGTGAAGGTTTGCAAGTGAGTTATGCGGGTCCGGGAGTATCCAAGCAACTCATTCCTTCATCAGCTTTATATATAACTAATAATTTACTTCAGTCCAATACAGTCAATGGACTAAATTATCAATATTTTGAAGCGAGTGACTATAGTTTGGTTCCTAACTTTTCACAATCTACACCGGTTAAAACAGGTACTGTCACCAATTTTGATATATCTGTAGCCAACAGGCCCCAAGAATTTGCTATTAATTTTACAGGAAATATTAAGGTACCTTCTGATGGCCAATATACTTTTTATACTTCATCGGATGATGGTAGTAATTTGTATATTGATGGCGTTCAAATAGTAAATAATGACGGGCTGCACGGTATGCAGCAAAATTCGGGCACAGTAAAATTGCAAGCAGGCATGCATTCAATATCAGTAGGCTATTTCAACCAGACGGGAGATAAAGGTTTGCAAGTGAGTTATGCAGGTCCGGGAATAGCTAAGCAATTGATTCCTACATCAGTATTGTATCTCAATTTTACGCAACTCAGGACTGCGAACGCCAGTGCAGCCGCAATAAACCCTTTTAGTGTTATTGGTTTGGATACAACTAATGAACGCGTAGCAAATGGACTTGATAACACCGAATTGCAGGTTGGTGTAAAAGCTTATCCAAATCCATTTACTAATTCGATTTTAATTGATATGTCTGGTGCGGCCGGAAACTATAACTTGCTTTTAGTTGACGCGTTAGGAAGAACGATTTGGAAAGGTAGCGGAAACAAAGGCGCTGGCTTGTATCAGCAATCAATAAATACATCTTCCATACAAAGAGGAATTTACTTTCTCAGAGTGATTCAAAATAATAAATCCGCGGTAATTAAACTACTAAAGTAAGAGTGTTTATAAAAGAGGTTGTCTCGAAACCAGACAACCTCTTTTATAATTTCCAATAACACGATTTAAATTTACTTAATATATAAGATTTGCTGTTTAAATCCAAAACCTTTCTGTGTTTCAGGCTATACGTCGAAAAAGAAAACGTAAATGCAAGCTAATTTAAGAAAAGACCTTCAGAAAGCATACATCAACTCATGTACTTGTAAGCCGCAATAATTTTTTTATCAAATTTTGATAACCTACCGGTTGTAATTATCTGGGGAAAGCTTGTAATCATTTTAGATCAAAGTAGTCCATGAGATAGATTCGCAAAACATTATGATGGTTGTTCTTTCAAATAATCTCGTTTTGGGATCAGCGGCAGAGTAATGCTCGGAGAAGCAATCATCAAACATTTGGATGCTTTATCAAGCCCGAAAAAATAGCACAGGTTCATGAAAACACGTTCATGCAGCATTTTTTGGGTTACAACAGTTTTACCAATGAGGAACAATTCTGGACGTACTTTTTGTAGAAATGAGAAATCTGTAATATCGTTTCAAGTTAATATATGAAATGCATTTTCGCAATCTTTATTTGCATAAAAGTATTGGTTTAATGTTATTGAATTCTTACGAGTAAACTGATCTTGTTTTTCCCAAGTCCAGTGTATGGAAATAATAACTAAATGCCTATATCTATAGATGATTTATGTGGTGTAGAAAAACACCGTCGTTGGCGGTGGTAATGTTCGGAGGGATTTGTTGAATTTTTTAAAATAATGCGGTAAACAAAAATCAAAAAAGATTTTGTTTACTGATAGGGCTATTCCCCGGTAGATTTCAACCCACCGCAAGAAAGTTGTTGTGCAGATTGGATACTGATAATTCAAGTTTTCTAAAATAATCACATTTCAGTGCGAGATGCTATGAGACAAATTATAGCATTTTTTATTTTTCAACCCAATTTTTTGAGTCTCCCCGGAACTAATAAACTCAAATTTTCGGTAGAGAATTCTATACTATTACATTAAATTATTTTAATATTTAAATCTCTTTCTGTAAAAAGACTACTATCTTAATACACCTAGAAGATTAATCTCGATGTATAAAATATTGTCGATTTTTTTTCGTTTAATTATAGTTTTAAGAGAGGATACCATGCTAACCGGAATCTTTTAAAACTGTTGCCACCCGGCCTATGAAACGGGTGTTGCATGAAATTATAATCCAATACCCGATAGCTGTTCAATCTGCTAAACAAGACACCTATGAAAACCCAATTAGTATTATTATTGACCATTTTTGTTCATACCGCAACTGCAAAGGACTACTACGTTTCCAATTCGGGTAATGATGCCAATAACGGAACATCTTCTTCCACACCGTGGAAAACAATTGATAAAGTAAATTCTTCATCATTCAGTGCGGGTGATAATATTTTCTTTAAAAGAGGAGATACTTTTTATGGAGGCATCATTGCTTCTAATGCTGGTCGGTCAGGTAGTCCGATTACTTATTGCGCTTATGGTTCAGGAGCCAAACCGGTCATTACTGGTTTTACTTCCGTTTCGTCATGGACTAATACTGGGGGAAATATTTGGGAAAGCACAAGTGCAGTATCCTCTCTATCCACGTTAAATACGGTGTTGATAAACGGCGTAAGCACTCCGATGGGTAGATTCCCAAATGGCGATGCTACTTATCCATTTCTCCCAAACTTTGATATATTCCAATCCAGTACAGGAACCGGATCAGGTGCTTCTTCAATAACAAGTAGTTCTTTAAGTGGTACACCTGATTGGACCGGTGCTGACGTTGTGGTAAGAATAAACCAATGGACATTTGGCCGATCGGTAATTACAGGCCAAAGTGGAGGTACACTTAATTTTACTGGAGCAGTTGGTGGTGGTTTATCACCAAATTGGGGCTTCTTTATACAAAATGACATAAGAACTTTAGACCAACAAGGAGAATGGTATTACAATCCTTCAACTAAAAAAATAAGTATTTATAGCACATCTTCACCAACTAATGTGACGGTTTCTACAGTAGATACTTTGTTTTATCTAATTTCTAATATTCCTTCTACTGACTTCACAGATGTTGATAACATAACCTTCAACGGAGCAAATACTAATGCCATATTTATAAATGGAAATTTAACCTTTTCTCTTACAAACTGCGATGTTTCATACTCAGGATTTGAAGGGCTAGAGTTATATGGCGGAGGTATAAAAAGCGGAACAATAAGCAATAATACGTTTTATGGTAATGGAAGTAGTGGCATATTTACTACTGGAGAGATCCAAGACCTTACTATAACAAATAACAATGTAAATGTTTCCGGTGTCATTTCGGCTTATAAACAGAACGACTATACTAATAGTGGGATAGGATGTACTGCCCCAGGATCATTAATACAGTACAATACTGTTGATAGCAGTGCATATTGCGGCATTACTTTCAGAGGATCTAATATACAAACCCGTAACAATGTTGTAAATCATTCAGCAATGGTAAGGGGTGATGCAGCAGGCATATATACTGGTTTCGCAAACGAAACTGGAAAAGTCATAGATGGAAATATAGTTCTCAATTCAATGGGTAACCCAAGAGGAACCTCTGATAATAGCTTTTTCTGTTTCGGAATATATATAGATGATTATGGCACAGGAGTACAGATCACGAATAATACACTTCAAAATTGCAGGACGGGAGGGATCTATATGCATAACTCAAACAATCTTACAGCAAGAAACAACACAATTTATAATTGTGGGGCGATAAAGGTTGAAACCATGTGGGCCAATGGTGGTGTATCAATGGACGCAAATAAAAGTTTTGCTGGCGGCATACACGATAATATTTTCACTAAGAACATTATTTTCGCAATCACCCCATACCAATATGCGCTAAATTATTATGCTGAACCAGGAAGCAGTGGTGAGGTGGGTAACTTCGGCACTATTGACTCTAACTATTATGTAAAAATATCTTCGCCATCGAATGCTATCTATAGTTATCAAACTGGGATTTCAGTTGGGGCATTTTCACTTGCTACATGGCAGTCACAAAGTAGTAAGGATGCACATTCACAGGGCGCGCCCAAATCAATTACAAGCGTTGATAGTCTAATGATGGTTTACAACCCTAACAATTATGATAGTACGATTTCTTTATCCAACAATTACATTGATGTAAAAGGGAGTTCTTATAACGGGAGCATAACACTTGCACCTTATACTTCAGCAGTTTTGATAAAAGAGGGGCCTGTCACTACAAATCAACCGCCAGTTGCTAATGCAGGAACGGATCAAACCATTAGTCTTCCAATAGATAGTATTCGACTTTCCGGAAGCGGAAACGATACAGATGGAAAAATTGTTTCCTTTTTGTGGACTAAGATATCGGGCCCATCTTCTTATAATATCACAAACCCAAACTCCCAAACAACTAATGTTTCTGGGTTAGTACAGGGCGTTTATATGTTTCAAGTAAAAGTAACCGATAATAATTCGGCCACGGGAACAGATACTGTAAATGTTACAGTAAATGCAGCAGCCAACATTCCACCTACTGCAAATGCGGGCTCAAATCAGACCATAGCCCTACCGACAAATACAGCGAATTTATCGGGTAGCGGCAGTGATTCCGATGGTACTATTGCTTCTTATCTGTGGACTAAAATATCAGGACCTTCAACATATAGCATTCCCAGTCCAAACTCAGCCACAACAAATATTTCAAGCCTAGTTCAGGGAGTATACTATTTTCAACTTACCGTTACTGATAATAGTGGAACGATAGGCACAGCATCCGTTCGTGTAGCGGTAAATGCTGCAGCAAATCAACCACCCACTGCAGATGCGGGCTTGGATCAAACCATAACTTTACCAATAACAAGCGTAACGTTATCAGGAAGCGGAAGCGATGCTGATGGCACTATTACCTCTTATCAATGGACAAAAATCTCTGGCCCGTCAACTTATACCATTGCAGTGCCAAATTCTGCAGCAACAAGTATTGTAGGATTGACGCAGGGTGTGTATCAGTTTCAACTCACCATCACCGATAATAGCGGAGATATTGGCACAAGCAATGTCCAGGTAACGGTAAATGCAGCAATCAACATGCTACCTAGTGCTGACGCAGGCTCAAATCAAACCATGACGTTGCCAACCAATAGTGTAAACTTATCGGGAAGTGGAAGTGATGCTGATGGGACAATTACATCTTATCAATGGGCAAAAATTTCAGGCCCATCAACATATAACATTGCCAGTCCAAATTCGGCAACAACAAATATTTCCGGCTTAGTTCAGGGCGTATATCAATTTCAACTTACTGTAACTGACAACAATGGAGGTATAGGTACCAACAATGTACAGCTAACCGTAAATGGGGCTGCCAATATACCACCCACTGCTGTTGGGGGATCAAATAAGAGCATTACCCTGCCTACTAATAGTGTAACTTTATCAGGAAGCGGCAGTGATGCGGACGGAACGATTGCGTCTTACCAATGGACAAAAATTGCGGGGCCTACAACGTATAGCATTGCAAGTCCAGCTTCGCCGGTAACTGATATATCCGGCCTTGTGCAGGGAGTGTATCAATTTCAATTAACAGTAACAGACAACAATGGCGCCAAGGGGACAGCAAATGTTCAAATAGCGGTAAATGCTACACCCTCCATTCCTCCCGTTGCCGATGCCGGTGCTAACAAAAGTATTGTGCTTCCATCAAATACGATAACGCTTTCCGGAAGTGGAAGTGATGCAGATGGCACTATTGTCTCTTATAACTGGACAAAAATATCAGGACCTTCATCGTTTAATATTATGAATCCAGCATCGCCGGCAACCGATTTGTCAGACCTAGTGCAGGGAGTGTATCAGTTTAAGCTCGCAGTAACTGATAACGATGGAAATATAGGCACAGATATAGTAAGTATAACAGTAAACGCTGCGCCAAATATACCTCCTACAGCTGATGCGGGCTCCAATAAAAGTATCACCTTACCAAGCAATAATTTAAGTTTATCAGGAAGCGGCAGTGATGCGGATGGAACCATTGCCTCTTATAACTGGACAAAAATATCAGGACCCTCAACCTTTAGTATTATAAGCCCAGGTTCAGCTACAACTAATGTTTCAGGCTTAGTGCAGGGAGTGTATCAATTTCAACTGGCAGTAACTGATAATAATGGGGCAATAGGTATTGCTAGCATGCGGGTAACAGTAAATCCTGCCCCAAACATTCTTCCCACGGCCAATGCAGGGTCAAATAAAAATATTATTCTGCCTACGAATAGCGTAAATTTATCAGGAAGTGGAAGTGATCCGGATGGAACAATTTCCTCATATCTATGGACAAAAATCTCCGGGCCTTCTGCCTATAATATTGTTAATCCATTGTCTCCTGGAACTGATGTTTCCGGCCTGACACAGGGTGTTTATAATTTTCAACTGACTGTAACTGATAATGATGGAGGTAAAGGGACATCTACCGTTCAGGTAACAGTGAATGCGGCGGCCAACTTACCACCCACAGCCAATGCGGGGTCCAATAAGAGTACTACTTTGCCAACTAATAGTACAAGCTTAACCGGAAGCGGTAACGATGCTGACGGAACGATTTCCAATTATAAATGGACAAAAATCTCTGGGCCTTCCGCTTATAATATTGTCAATCTATCATCTCCTGTCACCGACGTTTCGGGTCTGGTGCAGGGACTATATAAATTTCAATTGACGGTAACCGACAACAACGGAGATATAGGCACAGCAACGGTGCAGATAACAGTAAATGCTGCTGCTAACATACCACCCACCGTTGATGCTGGTTCCAATAAAAATATAACACTACCAGCAAGCAGTGTAAGTCTATCAGGAAGCGGGAGCGATGCAGATGGAACCATTGCATCATATCAATGGACAAAAATATCCGGTCCTTCTTCTTTTAATATTACCAGCCCAAATTCGCCGTCAACTAATGTTTTAGGCTTAGTGCAGGGAGTCTATCAATTTCAATTAAATGTGGTCGATAACAGCGGAGCTACGGGCAAAGCTTCCGTTCAGGTAACAGTAAATGCAGCAGCCAATATACCGCCAACTGCAACTGCAGGTTCCAATCACAGTATTACCTTGCCAACCAATAGTGTAAGTTTAGCTGGGAATGGTAGGGATGCGGATGGAACAATTGAATCTTACAAATGGATAAAGACCTCCGGCCCTTCGTCCTTTAATATTGCGAGTCCAGGTTCGGCATCAACAAATGTTTCAGGATTAGTCGAAGGAATATATCAGTTTCAATTGACTGTCACCGATAACAATGGAGATGTGGGAACAGCGACCACTCAGGTTACCGTAAACAAAGCGGCAACTACTGACCTTGTAGCCCCTAATAAAGCCCCCGTGGCTAAAGCAGGTAATGATACAACCATCGTTTATCCGGATGATTCTGTTACGCTTAATGGAACGGGAAATGATGCCGACGGAAATGTGGTTGGATATTTTTGGAATCAACTATCCGGACCTTCGGTAAGTACAATTTTATCAAATAATACTGCTGTAACCAATATCACCAACCTGGTAGAAGGGACTTATGAATTTGAACTGACGGTTACAGATACCAAAGGGTTAACCGGGAAAGACACCGTGAGCGTTACTGTTGCGTCGGGAAGGTTTGCCCGGGAAGATAATAGTTTAAAAGTTTACCCCAATCCTGTTCACGATATTGCAACAATAGAAATAAATTCAGGAAAGAGTAATACCAAGCTCACGATTGTCATTACTGACATGAGAGGCGAAACAGTTTATAAACAGGAATTAGTGTCTTCACTAAGTGATACAAAATTGCAAATTGATATGAGCAACCTGAAAAAAGGAGTATATGTTATAACTGTGTTTTTTGATGATATCAATAAAAAATCTGTGAAGGTATTAAGGATGTGATGAGGTGTCTGTAAAAATATGTAAAAAAGTATTTTTAAAAATCATCAGCAGTAAAATTTGCTGTCATTTATTTAAAGTTTGGCTGCTTTTGTTATTTGCCGCGTGCTATGCAAGTTCTTTCAAAAATAGAGACGAGGAGCGAAAGTGGACAACACCTCCAGGCAATATTTTAGATTATATAGAACAAAAAAGATGGATTATGTGGTGGCAGCAAATTTCTCAAATCCTATTCAAAAACTAATCTTAGGGAGTGATAACTCAGTTAAAATGAGAAGGTAATATTATTCAAATTTTAATTTAACTTTCACTGATTTGGAAATAATGTAAGCTATCCAGATTAATAATATGGGTACCGCTAAGGAAAACATCCTTGGACCAGCACTACCTAAGAGACTTCCACCAAAATAGAGCAAACCAATAAATAGCAGGAACCGGATAGGAAACAATATTCTTTTCCAGTTTGCTAAGGTTACGATAAAACAGAATGCGGCAAATACGAGAATGGCACCATTAACCGGTAACCGGCGGAGGGTGCTTGGTTTTTGAATTGTATAAGCATTTGGGTAATTAAAAATCATTCTTCCTGCATTGCTAATACAATTTTGAATAAATTTTAAAGGGTGAGATTTAATATTCTGAAATGCAATTCTTTTTAATGTGTTATCCTGGATCACTCCAGTATAAGGGCTACCGGAAATCACTCCGTTTTTAACGTATAAATCCTGCGCTTGTTTACTTGCAAGAATTTGTTCAAAATCCTCTTGGTGCTGCAATCTTACTTGTTCTGCAGTACCAGGCAGATGATATTTTTCCTTAACAGTTGAATCAGGTGAATCGGTGAGATATGGCATCCAATCACCATATTCATTTTCATAAGGGGAAGACATCCAATATAAGTTGTTTCCTCCGAATGAGCTCCAGTATAAAATTTTTCCTGTCATGTGATAGGTATAGGTTAGCCAGGGAATAGTTATTATAAAAGCAATCGTAAGCACGGCTAAGCCTTGTTTTAAATTTGTTTTTTTTCTATTCAATATCCATATCAACATCGTTCCTATTATCATAACTATTAAAACGTAACCAAAGATTGGTTTGGTTAATGCCAGGTAACCGAAAGAAAGGCCTGCGAATAAAATATATTTACGAGCTTTTTTTGTATTATCGTTTTGGAAAGCTTTTATGAGAGTAAAGATTATCAATGGCATCAATGACGAGGCGAAAACTTCATTTAACGTATAAGGCATTGACTCAAAAGTATTGGGGTATAATGCCCATATTATACCAAAGACTAATGCAAATTTAGAAGGGACAATTTGCTGCAAGGCCTTATATAATAATATAGTAGAAAAATAATAAAATAATGCATTCATTAATTTTATGTAAATAACTGGTAATTTTAATGCAACAAAAGGGGTTATAATTATGGGATACCCTGGACCATTTCCCAAATCTAAGTTTGGGGCTGGAAGAGTGTAAAAGCCATGTATTAAATTTTTTGCATAAGTCAAATATCTACTCTCGTCGCCATCATTTACGTTTTTAGCAAGAATTAAAATTATCAATACGTACAGTATAAGAAACGGCAAAAATAATAGGAATGGGTTTTTCTTGGTATTAATATTTTTTATGACTTCCATAATATTTTTTTAAAGAAAGGAATATTTTCAAAGACGTTTTAAAAGTTTTTATTTTCCTTTTTGAAGGAAGTTCCCAAATGGAAAAGCTCTTCAAAATATCTTTTACTTTGCAACGACAGAAATCCAAGACTCAAAAATTGAATTGCGGCGAGGAATGTAATTCCTCCAATGATAAAAGATTGAGGATTTCTTTTGAATTGAATTGATAGACTATAGCTAAATGTATGATTCAAACTGGCAGCGTTAGACATGTAATTGAAAGTGTCTACAAACAGCCATATAATTTCATACATTGAAAGCACCATTAAAACCATACCAACGGCCAGAAAGAAGATATACGGTCTGAAAATAAAGCTTGACATAATCCCCGAAAAAAAACCTCTCAATACTCTCATGCTTGAAGTACGCTTTCCGCTATACTTATTTTGCTCCGTCCAGTCAAGATGAGCAGGGATTTCATCTATTCTTGCTCTTAAAATCATTGCTTTATACAATATCTCCGGATTAATTTCGTAGTCTTTTGTTTTCAGGTTTACGGTCTGAATAAAATTCGTTCTGTAGGCTCTTACCATTCCCGTGTAAGTATGATATTTATCCTGGGCAGCTATGCGCATAAACCTGTTTACCCAACGGCTCATTATTTTTCTTCCGAAAGGAACATCGGTTACTTTTCCACCTTTCATATAGGGAGACGCAATAACAATATCCGAGTTGGTTTCAATCATTTTATTAACCATCTTTTCGATATGATCTACGGAATAACTGAGGTCAATATCCATAACAACTATTATATCTCCTTTTGAATTTTTAAACCCTGTTTTGAGCGCGTTTCCCAGGTTCAAATTTGTAGGGTGATGAATCACTCTTATATTAGAATAGTTTCTTTCGAAATTATCTGCTATTATTCCTGTCTTATCTTTACTGCCATCGTTAATTAAGACAATTTCCCATTTGTATTTTGCATTTTTACTTTCCAGATAATGAATAATCCTGCTAAGGTTTATTTCAAGAATTGCTTCTTCATTATAGCAAGGTAATATGATACTAATAAAAGGTAAATTTTCTAAATTCATTATAATGTGATTTTTTTTTAACTCGTCTTTTAATTTTGTCAAATTCATCAATAATGCTCAATTCATATTTATTCAAGAATATTTAATTTTCAAATTTTGAAATATTTTACTCATAAATGTGAAATCATTTCCTTTTAAAAAATTGAATTATTTTTCTATAATAGAGCCGGCTGCATGCCTAATCCACTGCCTTTCTATCAAATTATATTTGTAAGGTAATGACCATATGATAAAACCAAGCCAGAGTACAATATTAAGTAGGAAAAAACTATAATGCCCCACAGTATATAGAAAAAAAAGAATGATCCAATTCACAAAATTATTTTTAAAAGGATTTTGATTGAGTAAGTAGATCATAATTGGAATTAATATTATTATATATGATACCAAAGTGTTAGGATATAAGAGTAGCGCTAAAATTATGAATATCATAAAAGCAAGTAATGGATTTTTTTTTGAGAGTAATTTGGAAGAATAAAAGCTTATTAAAATAAAAGGTACACTTAAAATATAGGTAAGTATTTTAATGTTTTGAAAATTTATAGAACCATAGAATCTATGCTGTAGGCGTAATAAAACAGCAAATAAGGATTGTTCGGTAGATTCATAAAATATTTCAAATGGTATTCGGTTGGTTGGAGGAGATTTTAAAAAAATAATGAATGAATTAAACCCAAAGCAAAGGCTCGATACGCCTATTATTAAACAACCGGTTATCAAACAAGAGATAAGGACTTTCCAATTTTTGTAAAACAGGAAATACAATAAAAAAAATATTGCCAAGGGCTTAATTATGATTAAAAGAACCAAATAAATTCCCGATTTCCAGTTATCCGAATATTTTAATATTAAAATTAAAAAAAATAGGAATATGCTGGGAGTTTGACTAATTAAAATTGATCCGGTTATACTAGGAAATAATAAAATTAAAATCGCCAGAAGAAAGCCAGTAGTTTTTTTATTGTATGCTGAATTTAAATTGTAAGGAAACCATTTAATGATTAATAATATATCAAGCAAAAGAAAAAGGATGATAACTGTTTGCCAGATTATGTAACCCGTTTTGAGACTGAATATACCCAAGGGTAAAAATAAAAACATGGATGGGGGAGGATACCAAAAACCAACGTTTACTACTTCATGCGTCAAACCATCTCCTACTATTGAATGCAAATTTAGATTGTTAAAAACCTGCATGAATGCATGAGGATCGTAAAAATTCAATCCGGATATTCCAACATTTCCAAAAAGATAAAAGCACATGAAATCCCAAAGAGGAATATGTAAATAGGATTGGGCTAAATCATAAAAGAAATCCCCTATAAGAAATAATAAAATTCCTAAAACGGCAAAACTTACAGGTATTTCATACTTCTTTTGTTTAATTACGGAATAATGAACAAGAATGCAGGAACTAAAAAAAAGAATCGTTTTAGAAATTGATTCTTTAAATCCAATTTTAGATAACAGATAAGTCAGGATTGCAAATGTTATACCCATTACTGTCCAAAAAATAGACTGATACAATGATTGGTATCTTTTATTTAACATGCTTAATATTTACTTGAATTGATTAATTATTAATATTTATATTGAAAGAAATAAAATTAGCCCAACGAGGAAAAAGATACAATAACTGGTTATATCCTTTGCAGCAAATATAATAGGGTCATCAGTCATTTTACCGCGAATGGTAATAAGCCAGATACGATTTATCCAAAATAAAAATAAAAGGCTTATGGACCATAGCGCTTTGGGATGAGAGTACAGAAATGCAACCTCGGGGCTATCAATGTACAATGAAAATACGATTACTGAACAGAAGCCGCTAACTATTCCCATGACTTGTAATAAATGAAGATCCTCAAGAAAATATTCTCTGCCTCTGCTTATAAGTCCTGAATTATTATCGAGCCGCATAAGCTCAGAATATCTTTTTACAAAAGCCAAACTTAAAAATATTAGGGTAGAAAATGCAATCAACCAAAATGATAATTCAACACCTATTACCTCACCTCCGGCAAAAACTCTGATGGAGTATAACAAAGCCAGTATAAATACATCAAATAAAACGGCTTTTTTGAAAAATAAGGAATAGGACAACGAAACTATAAAGTAGGAGAATAAAATAATGAAAAATAAAAAACTAAGCCGAGTAGCTATGTATAGCCCTCCGGATAGCAGAACTAATGAAAAAATAATTCCTGATAAAATTGATAATTGCCCTGAAGCTAATGGCCTGAATCTTTTTCTTGGGTGAGACCTATCTGAATTTAAATCTAATAAATCGTTGATAATATATCCGGATGACGCGACAAAACTGAATGCAATAAAAGCATAAAAAGTTTGCAAAATCAAATGTGTCGAATGAAATTTATGCGCAGTAATTAAGGGAACAAAAACCAAAAGATTCTTAACCCACTGATACGGCCTGATTGCTTTTAATAAATTGAAAAGAAACCCTTTTTTTGAACTCCAGATTGACTTTAGGTTTGATATTCTTTTTGTATTGTTTTTTAAGGAAGTTGAAGCATTGACCAGGTAAGAATATCGTGATGAAGCGAATATTATTAGGTCGGAATTGCTATTCCCGATGTAATCAAATTTTTTTTCTCCAAAATTTTCTATAAGGATTTTTAATTTGTTTTTTCCTTTTAGGTTGGTTTCATTAGTTCCATAAACCTCGTTAAATATTGGATGGATCTTCGATATTTCAAGAGCGTAGTGCATGGGAGATGCAGTAGCCAATATAATTTTCCGACCTTTATCTGACTCCTTTTGAAGGAATTCTAATAATTCTACATTATAAGGCAAAAGTTCCAAATTTATCTGAGCAATTCCCGAAACCTTATTTTTGAGATGTGCTTTGCCTTTCATAAGCCACGGTAACAATAAAAAAATGTAAAGGCATTTTTTTTTCACAAGTGATACTATTCCTTCATATAATAAATCAGTGTTTATGAACGTCCCATCCAAATCAACGATCAGCGGAATACTATTGTCAGAGAATTGATTTCCCATTTTTCTTTGCAGTTTTTTATTTATTTTTCTTCGTGCCTATTTGTCACAAATAATAGTATAATGAGGATACCAAAGCATGAACCTTTTCGATATCGAAACGATGCTAAAACCTGCCCGGCCAAGCATTTCTTTTGCTTCGGATATTGATACCATCTTCACCAACTCTCCTGCTAATAAAATATCATGAATCTTGCTCATAAATAATAATGGATGAGAACCATCAATATCTTTAAAAATAAGTTTGCTTCCTGGTTTCATCTTATTGTATAATTCCAAAATAAACGCTTTTTGCTTATCTTTTTTAATATGATGAAAAACATCAATCACCGTTACTGTATCAAATTCGGAAATAAAACTGGGGATATTAACCCCGTCATAGATTTCAATTTGAAATTCAGTTTTAGTTTGACTAGTTAATAATTGTTTTGCATTACTAATTAAAGAAGAAGAAACTTCAATGCCGCCTAACTTTTTTACATTGGTATATTTTGACAATAATAAAATAAACTGCCCTGAACCACAGCCAATATCTAAAATTGTTTCTGAACCCTGGCAAGCCCTAATAAGATCATCAAAAGGACAGATGTAAGGCCTGTAAACAATTTTTAATTTATCAAGAATTGACGCATTATTGTGGACAGTTCCTAAATAGGCTGATAACTCCTTAGCTGATAGAATCATTTTTAATTTTTCAGGTTGTTCGTCTTTTTGACTACACAGAAATATTGAAGTTTACCGGGAAACAGCAGTTGATAAATTGGCGGATAGATTTTCAATGACAGTTCTTCCTTAACAATACCCATTTTTTTCGTCTTAA
>DATCFI010000210.1:0-7023 GCA_036509585.1 Hanamia sp.
TCAATTCATCACGACCTATCTGCTTTATTCTATAAATTTATATTTAAGCCAAAACCGATTTTCTTTTTTCCTGTAATTCTTTCAAACGGATTTCTTTCTCATCCCTGTAAAATAAATTCATTGTTTCGAAAGGAATGATCCTTCCATCTTTATGGACAATGTGCACACAACTCTTTTTGATAGCTCTCACATCGAAATCATAAGCATCGATAAAACGCATGATGATAATCCTGAAAAGATTATTGTAAGTCAATCCCGGCGCACTAATATGAGGAAGGCAACACAGCAACTGATTAAAATTCTCTGTTACTTTATCTACTGAAATGCCGGTGCTGAAAATATCAATAAGCTGCTGATGAAGCATCTTGTCCTGCTCATAAACAATAGTGTTTTTTGATTTATCCAGTAAATGTGCAGGATCAATATACCTTGTCAATGGAAAAACCTGGCCATTCAGTTTTAGCGCATATGCCATCGCCAAGGCATCAGGATTGCAAGGAACCGGTATCAGGTCATTTGCAGAAAAAATTTCTGTCTGCGATAAAATATTTTGCCTCACTTCTGTTAGTGTAAGCCTGTCTGTTTCCGGATTAAAATTTTCAGTTCGTCCTGCTATCTGTGTAGGTTGAAATGTAACTCCTCTTACACAAGGTTGTTTCAAAGCAAATTCAATTATTTTGCCAATCTCATCATCATTCATTCCCTTTTGCAGTGTTACCACTAAGGTGGTGGACAAGTTTAGGCGATTCAAATGTTCCAACGCTTTCATTCTTACATCGGTTAAATCCTTACCACGCAATTGTTTCAGCACCCCTGGTTTAAATGAATCGAACTGTAGATAAATTTCAAAATCGGGCGCATAGCCTGCGAGTCTTTTCGTAAATTCAAAATCTTTTGCAATGCGGATACCGTTGGTATTTACCATTAAATGTTTAATCGGTTTTTCCTTTGCAATATCCAGGATGGCAAAAAAATCAGGATGTATCGTCGGTTCACCGCCACTTAGTTGTACCACATCCGGCTCGCCCTCGTTGGCCACAATTATATCCAGCATTTTTTCTACTTCTTCTATCGTGCGGTGTCTTCCATAATGAGGACTACTCATGGCATAGCAGGTAGGGCAGGTAAGATTGCACCTGTCGGTAATTTCCAATACAGTAAGGCAACTATGTTGCTCATGATCCTGGCAAAGGCCACAATCATACGGGCAACCAAAATGAGTTTTGGTATTAAATTGTAAAGGGATTTCACCCGGCTTATTATAATTGCGAATGTTTTTATAATACTCAATATCTGTTGCTATCAACACTTTTTCCAAACCATGCTCGGGGCAAGTTTTCAGCATAAAAACATTAGTACCCTCAAAAATTATTTTTGCATCCACACGCTGAAGGCAGGTGCTGCAAATGCTTAGAGTGAAATCGTAATAAGTATAGGATCTTTCCGGCATCAGGTATATTTTGGTTTTGTCAAGAGTAATTTTTTGGGATTAAAAATATATGGTGAATAATAAATTAATCCGGCAATACAAGTTAACTGAATAGTAGATAATCCAAATGGAAATGTATAATGAGGTTTTATAAAATCCTGCATTAACCTGTAGAAAAGATACAGTATCATAAAGAGTTTAAATTTTGCCCCAGGCGCAAAACCAAATTTCTTTTCTATCATTATTAAAAATATCCACGTGCAACCAAGAAAAAGTATTTCATATAATGCAACAGGATGCCGTAACACGCCATCACCTAAATTCATTCCCCATGGCAACGAAGTTGCCGTACCATAAGTTTCTTCATAAACACCCATACTAAAACAGCCGATTCTTCCAATCATCATTCCAAGAATAATCGGGTAAGTAAACAAGTCTCCGCTTTTTTGTTTTTCACCAATAGCTTTTTTTACAAGTTCTACACCAAAGAGGCCGCCAAGCAAGCCGCCAACAATGGTTTTATTTTCATAAAAATGGGCCAGTATATTTTTTGATGCAAGCATATCCGGAGGATTTTCAAGTCCACCAATCAACCGACTGCCTAGCAACGCACCAAAAGTAGCTCCGATTAAAATCCAGGTTCTGTTTTCGCTTTCGATTGAATCGCTTTGTTTTTTTCGCAGATAGACAAAATATCGGTATCCAGCTATAAAACCGATTGTCTCCAGAACAATGTGCCAGAGAATTTTTGTGTCGCCGATTTGTATAGTAAAAGGAAAATTCAATTTTGAAATTGAAGATAATTCAAAAGCTATTACGCAATAAGAAATATTTTATAGTAATTGAATTCTGAAAAATTAAGAGATTGCCCTCTATTTCTTTTTCGGAAATTTCTAAAAGGACTTTAAAGAAAAACTGCAGCTAAAGAGAAGTTCTATTTTTTTTATTTTAAAATAAGTATGATTACTTTTTTAAAACTTTTGTAGATTGGAACACCATAGAATTTGACTTATCAGCTATTTTACGGTCATAATAAGCCCGGTAATAATCATTAGTCATCATGTTTACCTGATAAGAATAACTTTTATTTTTCTTTGCCCCACCTTCTAATTTACTGATAAAAACTTGTGCGAAATCTTTTGAGCTATATTTATTCAATACACTATTAGATACTTTTTTCTCATTAATCCATACACCATAAACTTTTGGATTCTTAAAAACTTCAAATTGTTTTTGAGTAGGAGCAGTCTTGGGCGATGGTTTGAGCGGCCTCATAAAAATTACTGTCTGTTGTTGCTGCTGCGCTAAATTCATTTTTTTAAATATCGTTTCGAGCCGTTTACTATCGGATGAAGGAATGTTCTCCCTGAATTTAAACCAGCTCATTTCCGGTGTTTTCGTTCGGTTTATTATGCTTTGGTATTCAGTCAACAATTCCTGCCCAATGCCTTCTTTTGTTCCGCCTGCATAGAAATCAAACTGTCGCCCTTGTGCCGAATTTTTTGATTTTGGAGTTGCCTTCGGAGTTGCCTGTTTTATTGGTCTAACCGTGTCCTTTATGTTCTGAGCTACTATTGATTTTGCGCTGAAAGAAAAAACAGCGGTAATCAAAAATACTATTGCTAACGATTGTTTTAAAAAAGCCATTTTGGGCGATTTGTGTTTCGTAATCATGGTTAATCTTTTTTTGGTTATTAAAAAATTGAATTGGCTTGTAATCGAAAAAGCGTTTTGCTGGCTTGTTTTGTCAAGTAATAAATACTGATAAGCAGATATATCTTGAAATTTTTCAACCACGCTTTCATCGGCGAGAAACTCATGGTTGAGTTTGATAGCTCGCTTGTATAAATAAATGAAGGGGTTAAACCAGAAGAAAACGGCCACAATTTCAATGAGCAAAATATCAATTGTATGATATTGCTTTACATGTGTCAGCTCGTGGTACAAAATTTCTTCTTCGATTTCTTCTTTTTCAAAAGCTTTTTTATTGAGAAACATACAATTCAAAAAACTATGCGGAGTCAGATTTTCTTCTATCAAAATCAATCTGCTGCCTTTATAAGAAATATATTTTTTGCCCCTGGTTTTTGAATACATCGTAAATAAATACCTGGCAAACATTATCAAAAGAAAAACTGTTATGATACAGTAAACCAACAATAAGACGTCTTTTGTATTTACGTTGCTTTTTTCTGTTGAATTCCGTAAAATTTCTTGCTGCGGAAAAGCATCGGTGCTCATTTCGGTAGGCGACAAAACAAATTCATTCACCATCTGCAGCGGAGCATCTTTTTCGATATGAATGGTAATGGAGGGAACTATCAATGAAAAAACGATAGCGAACAGCAGATAAAACCTGTTGAACCCGTACATCTTTTCCTTTTCCAGAAAAATAAAATACACCAGCAAAAACAAGGCTGAGCAAAGGATTATTTTAATAATGTATTCAATCATTTTTTCTTTCTTTTAATTTCGCCCTCAATGATTTTTTTCAATTCTTCCAGCTCCTTGGTTGATAAACCGCCTGTAGTCGTAAAAAAAGAAGCAAACTGTAAATTTGAATTGCCAAAATAATTCTTGACAATGCCTTTCATGTGATTTGAAAAATAATCGCTCTTTTCTACAAGTGCATAATATTCTCTCGAGTTTCCAAATTGTTTATAAGCTACAAACCCTTTGTGTTGCATTCTTTTTAAAAGCGTAGCTGTGGTAGTCGGAGCAGGTTTTGGTTCGGGATAATTATCAAGAATATCTTTCATAAATACCTTTCCTTTTGTCCAGATTATTTCCATTAATACTTCTTCAGATTTTGCCAGTTTCATTGTTCTACATTTTATGACTTCGTTCTACAAATGTAGATTTAATTTTGAGATTTACAACTTTTTTTCAAATTTAATTGTCGGATCTTACTCACCGGCCAAGGTTTCGCGAAATAGCTACTTGACAAACTATGTTTTCATTTTATTCGTTCATAACCCATATTTCTCAAAAAAATGTATTTTTACATATTAATTTTTACCGAATGGAAATTGTACCTGGTCCTTTATTAAAAACAATTGATTCTCCCGCTGACTTAAAAAAACTGGATCGCACGCAATTGCACCAGGTTTCTGACGAACTGCGCCAATACATCGTAGATGTGGTAAGCGTGCATGGCGGCCATTTTGCAGCAAGTCTTGGAGTAGTGGAACTTACGGTGGCGCTTCATTATGTTTTCAATACACCTTACGATCAATTAGTATGGGATGTAGGCCACCAGGCTTACGGACATAAAATACTTACTGGTCGCAGGGACCAATTTGATACCATTCGCAAAAAAGACGGACTGAGCGGTTTTCCAAAAAGAGCAGAAAGTGAATATGATGCTTTCGGAGTAGGGCATTCTTCTACTTCTATTTCCGCCGCGTTAGGTATGGCGATGGCTTCCCACTACAAAGGAGAAAAAGACAGGCAACACGTAGCTATCATAGGCGACGGCGCTATGACAGCTGGTGAAGCTTTTGAAGCAATGAACCACGCTGGCATTGAAAAAAGTAATTTGCTGATTATCCTCAACGACAATTGCATGAGCATTGACCCGAATGTGGGTGCGTTGAAAGAATATCTTACCGACATCACGACATCACTCACCTACAATAAACTGAGAGACGATTTTTGGAAGGCATTGGGTAAACTGCCCGGCAAAACTTTTTCAAGGAAGATGGTTTCAAAGATTGAAACGTCTTTAAAGGGAATGGTGAGCAAAAGCAGCAATCTTTTTGAGTCTTTCAACATCCGCTATTTTGGGCCTATCGACGGGCACAATATCACCAAGTTGGTTGATACCTTAAAAGATCTGAAAGAAATTCCCGGCCCCAAATTATTACACATCAAAACTGTAAAAGGGAAAGGATACGACTTAGCAGAAAAAGACCAAACTAAATGGCACGCACCGGGATTGTTTGATAAAATAACCGGCGAAATTTATAAGAAGAAATTTGATATTCCCCAGCCTCCAAAGTACCAGGATGTTTTCGGATATACCATTATTGAACTGGCAGAAAAAAATGATAAAATAATGGGTGTTACTCCGGCCATGCCAAGCGGTTGCTCCTTAAAGTTTATGATGGAACAAATGCCCAATCGCGCTTTCGACGTTGGCATTTGTGAGCAACACTCCGTAACACTCAGCGCAGGTCTTGCCACACAGGGAATGCGTGTTTTTTGCAATATTTATTCTTCATTTATGCAGCGTGCTTACGACCAGGTAATTCACGATGTTGCAATACAGAATTTACCGGTTGTCTTCTGTTTAGATAGAGCAGGCCTTGTAGGTGACGACGGTTCTACTCACCAGGGCGCTTATGATATTTCGTACATGCGCTGTATCCCAAATATGATAGTAAGCGCACCGATGAACGAAAGCGAATTAAGAAATCTAATGTTTACTGCGCAATTGGAATCTACTAAAAGTCCCTTTGTAATTCGTTATCCACGCGGACTGGCGGTAAAAGCTGACTGGAAAACTGAAATGAAAGAAATTAAAATTGGCACCGGAAGAAAATTAAAAGACGGAGAAGAAATAGCCATTTTATCTTTTGGCCATCCTGGAAATTTTGCAGCACAAGCCATTAGGGATGTAAAAGCAGAAGGATTAAATCCGGCACATTACGATATACGTTTTGTAAAGCCTTTGGATGAAGATTTATTGCACGAAGTTTTTAAAAAATATTCAAAAATAATTACCGTAGAGGATGGGACAGTAGTTGGCGGCTTTGGTTCTGCTATTCTTGAATTCATGAATGCGCACAAGTATAAAGCTGATGTAAAAATATTAGGAATTCCTGATGTGATTATTGAACATGCTTCACAAAAACAGCAACAGGATCAGGTTGGCATTGATGGCAGTCATATTGCTGAAGCCATAAGAGATTTTTCCAAAATAGATGTAGGTAAAATTTTGGCAAAATAACCGGTAGTAAAAGAATAAAAATCGCTGTTTTCAAATTTCCAGATTAGTTTTAATATAAACCATCGACCGGGATAGTAAAGCAATAAATTAATTGCTTTTTTATTTTCGTTTCCTCCTCTTTGGGACGGAAAAATTATAAATCTTTTTTCACAACTATCAAAAATCTTTCGGGCAGACAATGATTCTTATGTCAATGCCTAAAAGCTATTGTGGAATAATCGTATAGCCGCACATGTGAGTTCCGAATTTTATCATGTGGCTCCTTTCAAAGCAGTAAAACATCGTTGAATGAAATTGAACAAAAGCATTTGGATTTTTAAAAAGTGATTAATATCATAACCCCATTCATCCAGGCTGTAGTGACCATCCGATAACCCCATGCGTGGCGAAAACGATATTAAATTTA
Organism: Hanamia sp.; assembly: GCA_036509585.1. Classification (GTDB taxonomy): domain Bacteria; phylum Bacteroidota; class Bacteroidia; order Chitinophagales; family Chitinophagaceae; genus Ginsengibacter. The sequence continues at coordinate 6,787 of DATCFI010000210.1, forward strand.
TCATGTAGATTATACCAATAGGAATTATAATTTAGTCCAAAAATGATCTAAGAAGATATAGGGGAACTGGCAGATGCTGCTTACTTCATTTTTTGTAAGTTTGTTTACTAAAGCGCAGATATATTTATCGAGGTCATCTAAAGTTTTAAACAACCTGTTGGTAAAGTCTCTTTTAAATTTTGCCCATATTTTTTCTGCCGGATTCAATTCAGGACTATAGGGAGGCAGAAACAGGAG
>DATCFI010000211.1:0-22827 GCA_036509585.1 Hanamia sp.
CTTGAAAGCAAATCACAACCGTATTGAACATGAGAAAGATTTGTGTACGGATGTGAAAGAACTAAGTTATTAAAATCTTGAAAGCAAATCACAACCAACTTGTAAGAATCAATGGTGAAAGCAGAGATGTGAAAGAACTAAGTTATTAAAATCTTGAAAGCAAATCACAACTGATAGTAAAAAACATCAGGAACCAAAAGGATGTGAAAGAACTAAGTTATTAAAATCTTGAAAGCAAATCACAACCGCAGGTTAGTTATCTTACTAACAGGCAAGGATGTGAAAGAACTAAGTTATTAAAATCTTGAAAGCAAATCACAACTTATGTTATTGATATTAGAAATACTATCTGGATGTGAAAGAACTAAGTTATTAAAATCTTGAAAGCAAATCACAACCTGCGTACTAAGGCTAAAAAACTTTGATAGATGTGAAAGAACTAAGTTATTAAAATCTTGAAAGCAAATCACAACACCTACTTTGCTGCTCCACAATCTTTCTGTGATGTGAAAGAACTAAGTTATTAAAATCTTGAAAGCAAATCACAACCAAAGTCTTTATCTGAATTAAAAAGTAAGTGATGTGAAAGAACTAAGTTATTAAAATCTTGAAAGCAAATCACAACTACCCTGTTGAGGTTGTGGAGTTTAATTCAGATGTGAAAGAACTAAGTTATTAAAATCTTGAAAGCAAATCACAACAAATTCCGCATGGGTTACAAGAAATATTATGATGTGAAAGAACTAAGTTATTAAAATCTTGAAAGCAAATCACAACTAAAAGAACTTTTCTGAATAGATTGTTTGTGATGTGAAAGAACTAAGTTATTAAAATCTTGAAAGCAAATCACAACTAACTTATGCGAAGCAAACATTCTATAATGATGTGAAAGAACTAAGTTATTAAAATCTTGAAAGCAAATCACAACGTGCTATCAGTTCATGTATAATAACGTGGTGATGTGAAAGAACTAAGTTATTAAAATCTTGAAAGCAAATCACAACGCCATGTATCCTCTTCCCATTTTGCATACCGATGTGAAAGAACTAAGTTATTAAAATCTTGAAAGCAAATCACAACTAATCCGGTATCGGCAATGTTAATAGTGTGATGTGAAAGAACTAAGTTATTAAAATCTTGAAAGCAAATCACAACAGCGGTGATAAAAGTTGCTGCCTTGAGATTGATGTGAAAGAACTAAGTTATTAAAATCTTGAAAGCAAATCACAACTGGGCCAGTGAACAGGGTAAAGACGAAAAGGATGTGAAAGAACTAAGTTATTAAAATCTTGAAAGCAAATCACAACACCGAAGGTTATCTAAAAACAATCACTCTCGATGTGAAAGAACTAAGTTATTAAAATCTTGAAAGCAAATCACAACAATATCAATATCCAAAGCATCACAAGCCATGATGTGAAAGAACTAAGTTATTAAAATCTTGAAAGCAAACAGAAGTCACTCGAAAGCCACCGACTCGCTGTTTTAGCTAAACCCATTAATGACAAAAATACAAAAGATGACGTTCCCTTATTTCAATTTTTGAAGAAAACGACATGAACAAACCAACGGCGAATCAAAAATTTAACTTCAACATTAGATAGCAACCAACTTGCATTAAATCAAAAAATGACATAAATATTTGTTTGCTGCAAACCCAGATCTTTTTTTTACGTACTAAAGTGCTTTGAGAACAATGTTCCTGGATTCTTTTATTGATTTTCCAACCCTGCATATTTTCTCAAATAATTTCTGACCATAATCCCCGACTCCTTCATGTCGTTGGTTTTCCAGCCACCGTTAGAAGGTGCATCCGCTTTCAGTACTGAGCAGGTTTCGTCTTTATCCGCGATAGACCAGGTGATCCAGCTTATCTTATTTTTTTCTGACCAGTCAATCCATTGTTGCCATGATGCTTTATCGATCGGCCCGTCGCCGCTGGCTTCCATTCCTGCTGATTCTGAAATGAAAATGGGCAGGCCCTTCTTTAATGCATAATCGGCCTTATTACGCAATTCCTGCTTATGACTGGCCGCGTAATAATGCAACGTGTACATAAGGTTGTTATACCCGGTGATAGGATCGTTTGCTGCGATGTCAACATCCTGGTCCCAGTGTGGCGAGCCTACAAGGATGATATTCTTTTTATCAATCGTTCTTATGGCTGATATTACTGCAATCGAATAATCTTTTACCTGTGTCCACGAATCATATTCAGGTTCATTAAAAATCTCATAAATGATGTTGGGATATTTACCATATTTTTTAGCCATCTCCGTAAAAAAAGCGATCGCTTCCTTTTGGCGGACGTGATGGCTGTGCCAGTCAATAATTACATAGATTCCTTCCTCAATGGCAGCGTTTACAACTGACTCTATTTTTTGTTTTGCAAAATCTGGATTATCTAAATAGGCGCCTTGGGGTTCTACGCCCATTGCTGCCCTCACTATTGTAGCACCCCAGTCTTCGTGCAGCGTTTTTACCGCGCCCGCGTTATAAAATCGAGGCCACCAGTTGTGCCATCCAAAACTCATTCCCCGCAATACGACGTCATTTCCATGCGAATCTTTCAATTGTGTTTTATCAACGTGCAATTGCCCGTGAATCTTTACAGGCTGGGCATTTAAAGAAAGCGTAAAAGACGTGGCTATAGCAAGAAGAATATATTTCATTACGGGATTTTTTTTTCAAATTTAATGAAAGAACCCTGCTATAAATAAAATAGAATCTTAATTGATTCTTGCTTTACGAAAGAAGGTTGGCTCAATGAAAATGGTAATTAAATAATAACTTTCTCTCTAAGCGTAACAGACTTCATCAGTACCGTTTCTCATTAGCTTTTCTATATTCAACAAATAGTTTGATGATGGAAGAATCACTAATTTTCGTTTTCTAAAATCAACCAAATAGAAATAATGCTTAAATATTGCTTTACTGTTGTATGGTATAAAAAGTAGTAGATTATTTACGTGTATACATACACGCTACACTACCCCCTGCGCGATCATCGCATCGGCCACCTTCACAAATCCTGCAATGTTAGCACCGTTTTCGTAATTGACATAGCCATCTTTTCCTTTTCCATATTGCACACATTTTTGATGGATATTTTTCATGATCTGCTTTAACCTGGTATCTACTTCCTCACGAGACCACGAAAGACGAAGTGAATTTTGCGACATCTCAAGTCCTGAGACAGATACACCGCCGGCATTAGCTGCTTTTCCGGGACCATATAAGATTCCTGCATTATTGAATTCGTGGATAGCTTCTGTGGTACATGGCATATTCGCACCTTCGGCTACGCATATGCAACCGTTTTCAATAAGAGTCCGCGCATCATCGGCGTCCAGTTCATTTTGAGTTGCATTTGGAAAGGCGATGTCACACTTTATTCTCCACGGACGTTGTCCTTCAAAAAATTCCAGGCTATATTCTTTTGCATATTCGCTGATCCTGCCGCGGCGTTCATTTTTCAATCCACAAATAAAATCTAATTTATCTCGGTCTATTCCTTGAGGGTCATAAACAAATCCTTCAGAATCCGATACGGTGACCACTTTTGCACCAACCTCAATACATTTTTCAACTGTAAACAGGGATACATTGCCTGAGCCTGAAATAGTGACCGTTTTTCCCTTTAATGATTCGCCACGGGTTTGCAACATTTCCTGCGTAAAATAAACGAGTCCATAACCGGTCGCTTCCGGACGAATTAGACTACCACCAAATTCACTTCCTTTTCCGGGAAGCATGCCTGTGAAACGTGCTGTGATCCGCTTGTATTGGCCAAAGAGATAACCAATTTCCCTGCCGCCTACTCCAATATCACCTGCTGGTATATCTATATTCGAGCCAATGTGCCGATACAATTCGGTCATGAAACTTTGACAAAATTTCATCACTTCATTGTCTGATTTTCCTTTACTGTCAAAATCCGATCCTCCCTTGCCGCCACCCATCGGAAGTCCGGTAAGGCTATTTTTAAAGACTTGTTCAAAAGCCAGGAATTTCAGAATACTCAACGTCACACTTTGATGAAATCGTAACCCTCCTTTAAAAGGTCCAATGGCGCTGCTCATCTGCACGCGGTAACCTCTGTTTATTTCTATTTCTCCGTTATCATTGAGCCACGGCACCTGGAACATGATCACTCTTTCCGGTTCGGCGATTCGTTCTAAAATTTTGTGTTTTTTATATTTAGAATGTGTTTCTATAAATGGAATAATGGAATCCGCCACATCATGAGCTGCTTGTAAAAATTCAGGTTCATTTGGATTTTTCCTTGCCAGTTCTTTCATAAACAACGCTACTTTGTTTTCGTCTTTTAAGACCTGGTCCATCAGTGTTTCATTTGTTGTGTTCATATTATGATTGTTAGGTTTAAATAATGATCTAAGTGAAATTAGAAAATACCCGGCTTCTTACAGATCAATACTCCCGAATATCGTAAATATTTAAAGAAATACGTGTTTTATGATTGAATTTAGTTTGAGAAATAATCATGTTCTTTGGTAAAAACATTTACCGAATGAGGATTAGCACAAGGGTGGTAAGCTATTTGCGCCTCTCCAATATTTTTGTAGCCCGACCTGTCAAACTGATTCATGATAAATTCGTTGTTTATAAAAACCTGCGACCATATGATTCCTCTTTCTTCACAGAAAATGGAACGGCTGGTAAATAATTGCCTGCTTAATCCATTTTGTCTATAGTGAGGATGTACCACCAGGCGACTGAAAAACGCAAACGGCATTACATGCGGCAACGAAAGGTTTTTCACGGAAAGATAATAGGGGAATTCATCAAACGAATTGAATAGGTTTAATCTCGCTGAAGCAATTATCTTATTCTGCTCGTTAATCACAACCCAGTGAAAAGCTGAGAGGTCCAACTGATCGTACCAACCGTCTGGATATAGCTGCCTGTTTACAAATTCATTTTTCCCGGAATGTTCCCAAACTTTCAACCGAAAATCATAGATTTCCGGTAACCGCGTCATGTCCGTTAAAAGTGCCACCCGTAAATCTTGTTGCGTATTAAACTTATTAGAAAGTCTGAAGTCGGCATCCATAAAGATGTCTTCCATGTTTGATGCGAAGGAAGTGTTCATTTCCAGAATTGAGTTCATTGTAGATTGAGAATAAAAGCTTGTAAGTAAATATGAATTTTGTTTGTCCTTTTGGACATGCGAAAGATTCGCTTATTAGCGTCGCGACAACAGATAGCAATATCGGACTACGATAGGTTGTTGTGATATGATTACTACGTTCATGACACAAATATAGGTATGTCTTCAGTTAATCAAATGTGGCAGCAGATTTTTTTAACTATTTTTCCCATTCTCGCAACAAGTAAGGAATGAGAAAAATTGTTGCGAGACCAGTAAAAGAATAAATAACGCGGATTTCTATTTTTTATACCAGGTATCCAAAAGCATCATCGCTCTGTTTCAATTCTGTGTATTTTATTTTAAACAGGTCAAAATTATTTTTCAGCGCGTCATAGTCTTTTTTATCGCCTAATTCAATTCCTACTAAAGCGGGTCCCGCTTCTTTATTATTTTTTTTGATGTATTCAAAGCGGGTAATATCATCATGTGGCCCGAGAACGTCGTTCACAAATTCTTTTAAGGCACCAGGCCGTTGTGCAAAACTGATAAGAAAATAATGTTTTAGTCCTTCATATTGCAGCGACCTTTCTTTGATCTCCTGCATTCTGTCTATATCATTGTTGCCGCCACTAATAATGCAAACAACGTTTTTACCTTTTATCTGTTCTTTATAATCGTCTAAAGCTGATATGGATAAGGCTCCGGCGGGCTCGGCAACTATCGCATCTTGATTATATAATTGTAAAATAGTAGTGCATACTTTCCCTTCAGGCACCAAATGCATCTCAGTTAAAACCTCTTTACAAACGGAATAAGTGATATCGCCTGCCCGACTCACAGATGCTCCATCAACGAAATGTTCGATATTGTTTAAGGTAACAGGATGCCCGGCTTTGAAAGCTGCTGACATTGAAGGAGCACCAGAAGGTTCTACACCGATTATTTTTGTGTTGGGAGAAAATATTTTAAAATAGGCCCCTACTCCAGATGCCAGGCCGCCACCTCCTACCGGTAAAAAAAGGTAATCAATTTGTGTAAGTTCTTCTAATATTTCCAGTCCCACAGTTGCTTGCCCTTCTATGATCTTTGGATTGTCGTATGGAGGAATAAAAGTTTTATTATTTTCCTTTGTGTATTTCAATGCAGCTTCCGCGCATTCTTCGAATGAATCGCCAACTAATTGTATTTCTACAAAATTTTCCCCAAACATTTTTGTCTGACTTACTTTTTGTCTCGGGGTAATGACCGGCATAAAAACGACACCTTTACAACCCAACTTTTTACAGGAATACGCGAAGCCCTGCGCATGATTACCTGCGCTGGCGCAAACGACACCTTGTTTTAATTTATGTTCGGGCAAAGTGCTCAGCATATTGTAAGCGCCGCGAAGTTTATAAGAGCGCACCACCTGCAGGTCTTCCCTTTTCAGATAAACGTTACATTGATATTTTTTGGAAAGATTAAGGTTCAATTCAAGAGGAGTCCGGTTGACAATATTGTTTAACCGGGCAGAAGCGTCAGCCACACCCAAACCGTCAAAAGGTGCAAAGAAATTAGTTTCATTTTCTTTTGTGCCCATGGTACTATTCATAAAATCATTTTTATTCAAAGGTTGCCAACTTTTGAAAAGTTGGCAACCTTAATAAGCTATGAAGGATCCTGGTTTTCAGGTCTCAAACTTCTAACGGTTTTACCAGCCTGCCACATTTCGCTGTCGCGTAATTCCTTTAATTCTGCATCTAATTTCACGCGGTAATCCGGCTGTGAATTGGAATCAATAGAACGCTTGGCTTCTTTGCCTGCAGCTACACTTGCGTATAAATCAGAGAACACAGGTAAAGTAGCGTCGCGGAATTTTTTCCACCAGTCCAATGCGCCGCGTTGTGCTGTGGTAGAGCAATTGGCATACATCCAGTCCATTCCATTTTCAGCAACTAATGGCATTAATGACTGTGTTAATTCTTCTACAGTTTCGTTAAATGCCTCTGAAGGTGAGTGACCATTTTTGCGAAGAACTTCGAACTGAGCGGCGAAAATTCCTTGTATTGCGCCCATCAATGTTCCACGCTCACCGGTAAGATCGCTGTAAACTTCTTTCTTAAAATTGGTTTCAAACAAATAACCTGAACCGATAGCAATTCCGAGAGATATTACCCTGTCGAATGCTTTGCCTGTAGCGTCCTGGAAGATCGCATAGCTGCTGTTTAATCCACGTCCCTGCAAAAACATTCTTCTTAGGGAGGTTCCTGAACCTTTGGGTGCAACTAAAAATACATCAACATCTTTCGGAGGTATAATTCCTGTCTGATCATTATAGGTAATTCCGAAACCGTGAGAAAAATACAAAGCCTTTCCGGGCGTTAAATGTTTCTTTACTGTTGGCCAAAATGCAATCTGTGCAGCATCGCTTAGCAAATAACAAATGACTGTTCCTTTTTCCAACGCTTCTTCTATCTCGAATAAAGTTTTGCCTTCTACAAAACCGTCCTGTACTGCCTTATCCCAGCTTTTAGAATTTTTTCTTTGTCCAACGATTACGTTGATACCATTATCTCGCTGGTTCAAAGCCTGCCCAGGCCCCTGAACGCCATAGCCTATTACAGCTACTACTTCGTTCTTCAAAATTTCCTGTGCTTTTGATAGCGGGAATTCATCCCTTGTTACTACGTTTTCTTCAGTGCCTGCAAAATTTAATGTCGCCATGTTGTTGTTTTTATTTTTTAATTGTTGATTGAAAATTTAAGATATATGTTGGATTACTGTCCAATTTTTTCGTTAAAGGTAAGCCTGTTTCCAAAAGGATCTATGACATCCATTCGCCAGGTTTTATAAAATGATTTTTCCAAACCGGGCCGGTTGTATTTATAATTTTTATTGATCAATGATTGATGATAATCTTTTAATTCTTCACATTCGATATAAACTCGCGCGCCCGGCGAACAATCGCCATGATGTTCGCTTAAATGTAATACCAATTCGTTCAACGATATCTGCATATAGATAGGCGTGTTTTCTTCAAAAGTATGATCCCAGTCAATTGTAAATCCTAACCAATCGATATAAAATTCCAATGCTTTTTTATAGTCGAAAATTCTTAAAATCGGAATTACTTTTTCAACTGTCATTTTTAAGTTGCTTTATGATATTGGCGAGCACGTCAACATCAGTCGGTCTTTACATCGTGAACACCTCATCCTGTTGATTCAAAAATTCATTTTCCACCACTTCTTCGCCGGGTTGTTGTTTTTCAAACTCTTTTACTTTTTCATGAAAGCTATCGCTGTTCTTAATGATCGCAACACGCGCACTTCTAACAAATTCAATCAGGCCATAAGGCTCCAGCGCTTTAACTACCTTATCAGTTTCTTCACGATGACCGGTGGTTTCAAATACGGTAAAATCTTTTCGGATAGCAACTACCCTTGCGCCAAACTCATGTAGCAATCTTTCTACTTTCGCCTTTTCAGTAATAGCATCTGTCGGCACTTTATACAAAGCCATTTCCTGCCAGATGATTTCATCATTAGTATTAAAATATGCTTTAAGAACATCCACCTGTTTTTCGATTTGACGCACCAGTTTCTTTAAGACTTCTTCCGTCTCTTCGATCACAATATTGAAACGATGAATGCCTGGCACCTCTGACGGTGACGTATTAAGGCTTTGTATATTTATCTTTCTGCGTGAAAATATGATGGTGATCCTGTTGAGAATCCCTATCTGGTCTTCGGTATACACCGTTATTGTATATTCCTGTTTCATGTGTGTCTCTTTTATTTTTTTTAATTATCACATGGAATATCCCTGGTAAATATTCTTGGTTAATTTGAACATCTACTTTGGCTATTTCATACAAATTTTTTTAAGGATTTAAAATCATTTTTTAATTGCCACGATGCGTAATCTTTTATAATCTGCATACCAACTTCCTTCTCTGAAATGCGTATCTTTTAAATTTGCCTGTACTTCGTCCAGTATTTTCTCTGTGTCGCTTTCATTAATTCCCTGCAAATAGGCGCCGCCAAACATTCTAAGCCAGTCTTTAATTCCGTTATTATTGTCCTTCAATTCTGTTTCTCTGTCGTAATGCGCGGCATAAGTGACCCTGAATCCTCTTGACTCTAACAGTGATGTATAACCGCTTAATGAAGGGAAATACCATGTATTAATACCAGCTTCTTTTACATAGCCATGCTTTACGAGGCTATTCTTTAATGCGGCGACGATGCCATTCACATTGTCTTTTCCTCCCATTTCAAGCACAAGTCTTCCCCCAGGTTTTAAAGAATCATACATGCTTTCAATAGCACGCTGTTTATTCAGAACCCAATGTAGCGCAGCATTTGAGAATATGGCATCAATCGATTGTTTAAAATTAAAATCTTCGGCATCAACTATCCTAAAATCAATTCCCAGATATTGATGTTGCGCTTTCTCAATCATTTCCTTAGAATTGTCGATTCCGATAACATGGGCACCGGATTCAGAAATAAGATGGGCCAGGTATCCTGTACCGCATCCAAGGTCCAGGATGTTTTCGCCAGCCTGAGGTGCTAAAATATCCACCAGTTCTTCGCCGTATTTAGAGACAAATGCATGCTTTCCATCATACAAATTTGCGTCCCAGGTATTTTTATGCGGTATTTTTTTTAAATGTAAACCGCTTTTGTTTTGCTCTGTTGCATTGTTCATTGTTTCATATTAATAGTGTAATAATCAGGACAACCTTATTTCGGCAACACTGCATCCCTGCGGCACCATAGGAAACACATTATTTTCCTTTCCTACAATTATTTCAAGTAAATAGGGTCCTTTTGTGTCAAGCATGGTACGAAGGCCTTCTTTCAAATTTTTTCGGTCTTCAATTTTTTGTGCATCTATATTGTATGCTTTGGCAAGCGCCACAAAATCGGGGCTATCAATATTGGTAAATGAATACCTTCGGTCATTAAATAGTTCCTGCCATTGCCTTACCATTCCCAGGAAATGATTGTTGAGAATAATAATTTTTACCCCGATTTTATTTTGCATAATGGTTCCCAATTCCTGCAAAGTCATTTGAAATCCACCATCACCGATAATTGCAACAACTTCACGTTCAGGCGTTCCCAGTTTGGCGCCCATTGCAGCAGGTAGCCCAAATCCCATAGTACCAAGTCCTCCTGAGGTTACATTACTTTTAGATTGATTGAACTTTGCATAGCGGCAGGCTACCATTTGATGCTGTCCTACATCGCTTACGATTACCGCATCACCTTTTGTCAATTCATTTAATACTTTAATCACCTCGCCCATCGTCATTATTTCCGTATCAGGATTTAGCTCTTTATTAATACAGGTTTCTATTTCTTTTTTTGTGTATTCATTAAATGTTTGAAGCCACTCTTTGTGCTCTTTTTTGTCAATCAGCTTCGTGAGCATCGGAAGTGTTTCTTTACAGTCTCCCCAAACCGGAACGGTTGCTTTTACGTTTTTATCAATTTCTGATGGGTCAATATCAAGATGAATAATTTTTGCCTGCTTGGCATATTTATCCAAGCGGCCCGTAACACGATCATCGAAACGCATACCCACAGCGATTAATACGTCACAATCGTTGGTTAAGACATTCGGCCCGTAATTGCCATGCATACCCAGCATACCTACATTCTGCGGATGATCCGTAGGCAAAGCGCTCAATCCAAGAATGGTCCACGCAGCAGGCAATCCGCCTTTTTCTATAAATTCTTTAAATTCTTTCTCTGCTTTACCAAGAATAATTCCATGGCCAAAAATCACAAATGGTTTTTTAGCGTCGTTAATTAGCTTGGCAGCCTCTTCGATATATTCTTTTCTTACAATTGGCTTAGGACGATAACTGCGTATATGGTTGCACGGTACATAACCTTCAAAATCGAATTTCTGTATCTGTGCATTTTTAGTAATATCAATTAACACCGGCCCTGGCCTTCCGCTTCTGGCGATGTAAAAAGCTTTTGCCAAAACAGAAGGAATTTCATTGGCATCCGTAACCTGGTAATTCCATTTGGTAAGCGGTGTGGTAACATTAATTACATCTGTTTCCTGGAATGCGTCGGTGCCTAAAAGATGCGCAAAAACCTGCCCGGTAATACAAACCAGCGGTGTGCTGTCAATCATGGCATTTGCCAATCCTGTTACAAGATTTGTTGCGCCCGGTCCACTTGTTGCGAATACTACACCTACTTCCCCGGATGTGGTCGCATATCCTTCTGCCGCATGGACCGAACCCTGTTCATGGCGAACCAAAATATGATTGATTTTGTCCTGGTAGTCGTACAATGCATCATAGATAGGCATGATGGCACCCCCCGGATACCCGAAAACAGTATGCACTTTTTCAGCAAGCAATATTTTCAAAACAGCTTCGCTGCCGGTAATATTCTCTGATTTTGGAGAAGGTGATTTTACTTTTTTTTCCTCTTCTAATTCGAGCGTATTCATAATAATTATTTTTTATTTTTGATACTAATTTTTAAAACCGATTCGTTTCCTGTTTACCCAGGCTTCTAGTTTATTTTCTTCTTCTACTTTTTTATCCAGCATATTTTCTAACGCATCATAGATCTGGTTCAATTGAGCATCGTGTCCGCTAATTCTATCTCTCAATCCATCCAGTTGTTCCAGAATATCCTTGTATTGGATTGCAAATTTTCTTAGCGCGATAAAAGCCCGGACAATTGCAATATTCATTTTCCTCGCTATTGGGCTTTTTAAAACACTTGCAAGCATGGTTACTCCATGTTCTGTAAAGGCATAAGGCAATAAATCTTTTCTTCTTTTTTTCTGCGAACTGGTCACAAATTGTGATGACTTAATAATTTCATTATCAGACTTTTGAATGTATGAGGTCACAAATTGTGACCTCATAAGGTTCCATTCATCTATCGTGAGCCTGAACATAAAATCATCCGGAAAGCTCTCAATATTCCTTTTGGCGGCTTGATTAAAAACTTTTGTTTCAACTTCATACAATACCGCCAAATCAAAATCCAGCATCACCTTTTGCCCTCTTATTTCAAATATCTTTTGTTGTATAACCTGCGTTTGCATCAATGAATATTTAGAATCCTATTCTTGTTTTCCATTTAATCTTCGTCCGTCACGCACCCTTCACTTGCATTCTTTACAAACTTTGCGTATTTATATAAGACTCCCTTTGTTGCTTTTAATGCAGGTTGTTTCCATTCTGCTCTTCGTTTGGCAATTTCTTCATCACTTACTTTTAAATTAATCGTATTTTTCACTGCGTCTATTTCAATAATATCATCATCATTTACCAGGCCAATCAAGCCGCCCTCAAAAGCTTCGGGTGTAATGTGTCCGACGACAAATCCATGTGTACCGCCGCTAAACCTTCCATCAGTAATTAAGGCAACTGACTTGCCCAAACCTGCGCCATAAATGGCTCCTGTAGGCTTCAGCATTTCGGGCATTCCAGGTGCACCTTTAGGTCCGATGTTTCTTATCACTACCACGTCACCTGCATGAACCCGTCCGCTTTGTATCCCTTCTATCAAATGTTTTTCACCTTCAAAAACTCTTGCTGTACCTTCAAATCGAGTACCTTCTTTTCCGGTAATCTTTGCCACACTTCCTTTTTCTGCAAGATTTCCATAAAGTATTTGCAAATGGCCTGTCGCTTTAAGAGGGTTTTCTAAAGGACGGATAATATCCTGTTTCTCAAAATCAAGGTCACGCGCATCTTTTAAGTTCTCGGCAACGGTTTTTCCGGTTACGGTTAAGCAATCTCCATGTAACAAACCTTTGCCTAATAAATATTTCATCACTGCCGGAATTCCTCCGTGATTATGTAGATCCTGCATCAAATATTTTCCGCTTGGTTTGAAATCTGCCAACATCGGAACTTTATTACTGATGGTCTGAAAATCATCCGGCGTTAAATTAATTTCCACGCTCTTTGCTATTGCAATCATGTGAAGTACCGCATTGGTGCTGCCGCCTAAAACCATTATCACCGTCATCGCATTATCAAATGCTTTGCGTGTCATGATGTCTTTTGGCTTTATATCCTTTGCCAATAGATTTTTTATAGCAGGTCCTATAGCAGCGCATTCTTCTTCTTTTTCTTTGCTCAATGCCGGATTACTTGCAGAATAAGGCAAACTCATTCCCATCGCTTCAATCGCACTAGCCATCGTGTTGGCCGTGTACATTCCGCCACAGGCACCAGCGCCGGGACATGAATGGCGAATGATTCCTTTAAAATCCGCCTCATCCAAATTCCCTGCAATCTTCTGTCCTAAAGCCTCGAAAGCAGACACAATGTTTAGATCTTCACCTTTATAATGACCTGGCGCAATCGTGCCACCATACAACATGATAGAAGGTCGATTCAATCGTCCCATTGCCATAATTGATCCCGGCATATTTTTATCACACCCGGGAATAGCCACAAGAGCATCATAATATTGCGAACTTGCGTTTGTCTCAATGCTGTCAGCAATCAAATCGCGGCTTACCAAACTGAAACGCATTCCATCCGTTCCCATACTGATCCCATCGCTCACGCCAATGGTATAGAACCGAAGTCCTAACAAACCTTCCACACCATTTACACTTTTCTTTACTTCTGTTGCAAAATCATTTAAATGCATGTTACAAGGATTTCCGTCCCAACCCATACTCACAATTCCAACCTGTGCTTTTTTAAAATCTTCTTCCTGGAAACCGATGGCATAATACATGGCTTGCGCTCCGGGAAGTGTTTCGTCCTGTGTAAGGGTTTTACTGAATTTATTCAGTTCATTTTCTTTTAAAGTTTCACTCATCTTTACTCGTTTATTTTTTTATTCGTTTATTGCGAAAATAGAAATCTTAATTATTTGTCTCTTTACTGGCGCGTTTCCTCTAAATTGAAATCCAACTAATTTGTTGTTTTACTGTAATGTTACCAGTAAAATTATTTGTCTTCTTCTGATAACTCTGCTTCTTTCTTTTCAATAACCAGGTTTTTATATTCCCTCTGAATAATATAACCTAAGGAGTTTGCCCATTCTTTTTTAAAAGAAATATTATCCAGTGAATTCATTCCGATTATCTCAGCCGCAGTGCCGCAGAAGAAAGCACTTTCCGCTCCGCGTACTTCATCAATCGTTATTTCTTTTTCACTCACAGTAATTCCAAGGGACTCACAAATTTCAAAAACAGTAGCCCTTGTGATGCCCGGTAAAATACTTCCCGGCTGAGGCGTAAAAAGTTTACCGTCTTTTTCAAAAAATATATTTGCGCCAGGTCCTTCTGCTACATAACCATTCACATCCAGCAAAAGTGCTTCATCAAATCCTTTTGCTTTTGCTTCCTGCGATGCAAGGATAGAATTTACATAATGTCCTGTAGCCTTTGCCTCTATTTTAAATGCTTTTGGATTGGGGCGCTGAAAGGAAGACGTCATTACCTTTAGTAATTTTTCTCCTAAGAATGGTTCCATTTTCCAGGCCTCAATCACTATAAAAGATTCATTATTTATGGCAAAACTCATATTAGCCGGAGCATATACCAGTGGCCTGATGTAGGCATCCTGTAAAAGATTTTTATCCAAAATCTCATACGTGGCTTCTATCAATTCTTCGTTGTTCCATTCATAGGGAAGATTAAGCGCTTTGGCAGAATTTCTTAACCTGTCAAAATGCTCCTGCTCTTTAAATATTTTTGTTGTGCCTTCTTCTGTTTTGTATGAACGAATACCTTCAAAGACTCCATAGCCATAATGTAGTGTTTCACTATATAAATCAATTTTTGCTTCTGAAGCCTTGATGATTGCTCCGTTCCAGAAAATCACCGTGTTTTCGTTGTAATACATAATTTTTGTTTTGATGTAGGTTTTAAATAAAAAAAACCGCCTCTTTTCGGAGGCGGGCTATTTCTTAATGATCAATTTTTAAATAGTGGTTCCACCTCCATGAAAGGATACAATAATGACTACGACCACCACAAGAATTGCGATTGCGTTTAGAATGCCATTATTTAATTTGCCTTTCAACATGAAAATGAAAATTGAAATGCAAACTTAGTATACCCTTTTATAAAAACAAAGAACTTTTTTTGAGATTGCCAAAATTTAAAAGATTGGCGATCTGATTTCTTCTTAATTAAATAATCGTTGTTTGTCCCAAAGCCATATTCCGTATGTTTGAATGTTGCGGAAGATCGTTAGAAATAAAATCGCTTACTACCTCACCGATGGTTGATGTAAAGTATGAGTTCACAGGATCGATGTCCTTTGTTACAAAACCATTGCTCAGTGCCCATCCCGTGGCTTCCCTGATAGCCTTTGCTTCCTCGGTTAATCCGAAATAATCCATCATCATCGCTGCTGATAAAATAGAGCCAACAGGATTAGCAATATCCTTCCCGGCTGCCTGCGGATAGGATCCGTGAATGGGCTCAAACAAAGCATTTTTTTCACCGACAGACGATGATGGCAATAAACCGATTGAACCACTAATGGCGCTTGCTTCGTCGCTTAAAATATCTCCGAACATATTTTCCGTAAGGATGATATCAAATTGTTTGGGATTTAAAATGATTTGCATCGCAGCATTGTCCACAAACATATAATCCACTTTTACATCAGGATAACCGGCTGCTATTTCCTGCACATTTTTCCTCCATAATCTTGAAGTTTCCAACACATTAGCCTTATCAACCAAGGTTAATTTCTTTTTTCTTTTTTGCGCTGCGGCAAAGGCCAAATGGGCTATCCTGCTTATTTCATCTTGATTATAGATACACTGGTCCGATGCTTCAGAACCATCTTCACTCAACTCTTTTTTCCCAAAATAAATCCCCCCTGTCAACTCGCGATAAATAATGAAATCCACATCTATCAATTGTTTTTCCTTAAATGGAGACAGATGGAACAAAGATTTGTAAGGTAATATGGGCCTGATATTAGCGAACAGTTGCAATTCCTTTCTCAACCGTAATAAACCTTGTTCAGGTCTTGCCTTTGATGAAGGGTTGTTGTCAAATTTTGGATGCCCGACTGCTCCGAACAAAACAGCATCGCTATTGAAACAGCTGTCGATCGTTTCCTCCGGTAATGGATCGCCGGTTTTATCAATTGCTACCGCTCCAATTAGGCGATGGGTGAAACTAAATTTATGATTAAATCTTAAAGCAACCGCATTTAAAACTTTTAAAGTCTCGCGGATAACTTCAGGGCCAATACCATCACCGGCTAAAACCGTTATATTCTTATTCATTTTTTTTCGCTTGCGCGGATTTGTCTTTCTTTTTAAATATTATCTTTTCAGGCTACAGCCTTTACTGTCTGCCGTTTTATCTTTTTTATTTTATAATCTCCGTTCTCCAAATGCAATACCTTATCAATACATGATGGAATATTTGTTTCATCATGACTCACGTAGATCAAAGTTTTATTCGTTTCGCCACATATGTGATCGATCAACGAAACAAACTGGTTACTTTGATGTTGGTCCAATCCCTGGCATGGCTCATCCAAAACTAACAGCGGCGGGTTTTTTACCAAAGCCCTTGCAAGCAAGATCATCCGTTGGAGACTAGACGAAATTGAATGTAAAGGTTTTGTTGACACATGAGAAATTTGTAAAAAATCCAACCATTGAAGTATCTTATTGTTTTGCGATTTATTTAATTTTTTATATAATCCGATCGTGTCAAAATATCCGGATCCGATTGCCTGGAAACAGGAAACATTTTTATCAAAATAGGCATGTAGTTCAGGAGAGATATAACCCGTTTTTTGTTTGATATCCCAAATGCTTTCGCCACTTCCACGCCTTTTTCCGAATAAATAAATTTCATTAGAATAAGCCTGCGGATGATCGCCGGTTATCATATTAAGCAAAGAAGATTTTCCCGCGCCGTTTCTGCCGCGCAACAACCATTTTTCTCCCTGCTTTATCGTCCAGTCCAGCTTTTGAAGAATCACATGACTTCCATAATTCAAATGAATATTTTTCATTTCCACAATATTGTCAAATTGAAAATCTTCATCTGATACAGGTAAGAGGTTATTATCATAAACAGGCGCAGCCGCTTCCGAAGAAACAGAGGTTTCGTAATTCTCTTTCTCACCAAAATATTGCAGTTTTTTATTTTGCAAAAAAGCCACATGAGTAATAAAATCCTGTATAGGAAATGTGCCAGGAATTATAATAATTTGGGAGCCCTTAGTGGAAATTTGTTCCAAAATCTCATTTAATTTTTTACATGCCCCAACATCAAGTCCCGTATATGGAGTATCTAAAATCAATACCTGCGGCGGATTCAACAATGCTTTTGCAAGTTGAAATCTTTTATGCTCGCCGCTTGAAAGCTGGATGAGAGGTGCATTTTTTAAATGGTCAATTCCAAGAACTGCTAAAGTAGAATCTATATTATTTGTTGGTTTACTGCTGCCGTTATTTGCTTTTATTAATTCTTCAAGAATTGTTGGCGCATCTTCTGAATCAAAGCTATTGAAACGTTGTTGGTAATAAAATTCCGATACTCCTGACAAATTTTTAAATTGATAACGCTGTTCTACGAGTTCTATTCGTGTATGCCTGTCAGTCACATTCGAAAAGCTAGTTGCAATAATTCCTGCAAAATGAATTTTTCCGGAAAGGGCATTGGCCAAACTTGTCTTTCCGCTATCCGCGCTTCCCAGGATAGCAAGATGCTCATTTGAATTAAGAGAAAAAGAAATACCATCAAGCACAGTATTCTCCTGCGTTTTCACGATCAGATCTTTTGCTATGATAGATGGCTTTTGCATTAAAAAATCAGTTTTCAGGCGATTGGGCCGACTGCTATGGATGTTTTAAGTTATTTTTTTCCAATTGTTTCAAATAATGTTTCGCTCATTTTTTTAAGTAACAGACTCAAGACTGAACGTTCAAAGCTGACTGCTGATGCTGTTTGGCCATTTCTTTTAGATCGCTGTCCTCCACTACTTTTTTACTATCTGCTACTTTTAAAAATTCTTCATATAATACATCCACATCATTCCTGTCGAATTGGAAACCAAGTTTATGAAAACGAAATGCCAGTGCGCTTCGCCCGCTCCTTGCTGTTAATACAATTTTAGAACCATCGGCGCCCACTTCTTCGGGGTTAATAATTTCATAAGTCAATGAATCTTTCAAAAATCCATCCTGGTGTATTCCGGACGAATGCGAAAACGCGTTACTCCCTACAATTGCTTTATTAGGCTGCACAGGCATTCGCATAGTATCGGAAACCAAACGGCTCATTGGGAATAATTTAGTAGCATCAATATCGGTATAAAAACCAAGGTCTTTATGCTGTTTAATAACCATTACTACTTCTTCCAACGAAGTGTTTCCTGCTCTTTCGCCCAGGCCGTTAATGGTGCATTCTATTTGACGGGCGCCATTGATAACACCAGCAATCGAATTGGCAGTGGCGAGTCCTAAGTCGTTGTGACAATGGCAAGAAATCACAGCTTTATCTATGTTACTTACGTTGTTTTTGAGAAAAGCCATCTTTTCACCATATTGATGCGGGAGACAATATCCTGTTGTGTCAGGAATGTTCACGGTAGTAGCACCTGCTTTGATGACTGCTTCAATCACCCTGGCCAGGTATTCATTGTTTGTTCTACCGGAGTCTTCAGCATAGAATTCTACATCATCTGTAAAATTTCTCGCCCACTTTACACATTGTATGGCTCTTTGCAAAATATCTTCTTGTGTAGAATTGAACTTGCTTTTTATGTGAAAATCGGAGGTTCCTATTCCTGTGTGGATCCGCGGGCGTTGGGCGCTTTTAAGCGCTTGCCCTGCTGCTTCAATATCTTTTTGAACGGCGCGGGAAAGAGCGCAAACCACGGTTTTGGTAATCGCTTTGGAAATCTGCTCTACAGAAGCGAAATCGCCTGGACTTGAAATGGGGAAGCCTGCTTCCAGCACATTTACCCCTAAATCCTCTAGTTTTAGCGCCAATTCTACCTTTTCTTTTGTATTTAATTTGCATCCCGGCACTTGCTCGCCGTCCCTTAATGTGGTGTCAAAAATGATTACTTTATCCATACTATTATAATTAAAAGAAAGAATTTAACATGTGCCATCCATGAATGTGTTTCCGAAATTAGGAATTTGATAGTTTGGAATCTAATCAAAATGTCAGAAATTTACACTTATAAAATAGTTATGATTTTTATAAAATCCTTGCCAGCAGTGCAATAGAGCTTAAATTATATACGATGCCCAACCGTTCAACGGATTCATTATTTCAGCTAATTCGTTCCCTTCAAAAGTCGGAAAAAAGAAATTTCAAGCTCTATGTTCAAAGAAATTCGTCTAACAACGACCTCAAAATTGTACAATTGTTCGATGTGATCGATAAAATGTCGGTCTATGATGAAAATGTTTTGATCAGTAAAACAAGCGACATTAAAAGACAACAACTTCCCAATTTAAAAGCGCATTTGTACCGCCAGATATTAAGTAGCCTGAGGTTGCTGGAAGGTAGTGACAATATAGATATACAACTACATGAACAATTGGATTTTGCACGAATCCTCTATAACAAGGGGCTTTATCATCAAAGCCTGCGAACGCTTGAAAAAATAAAAGAGATTGCTCTTGCAAGTAATCAGATTCACTTTCGGATAGAAGTGCTCATCATAGAAAAAAAAATAGAAACGCTTCATATTACAAGGAGCATGCAAGACAGAGCCGATGAACTTACTCATGACATCGATCTTGCCAATAAACAATTAACAAAGCAATCAAAACTTTCAAATCTTGCCCTTCAATTGTATAGCTGGTACATCAAAAATGGACTGGCAAGAAATAAATCCGATGAAAAAGAGGTGGAAGATTATTTCAGAAAGCATCTTACAGAAGATATTACGAAGCCAGAACAGTTTTATGAAAAGCTATATTATCATCAAAGCTATTGCTGGTATGCATTTATCAGGCAGGATTATCTTATGTATTACCGGCATACCCAAAAATGGGTTGATCTTTTTCATGAGGAGCCGGGGATGGTTCAAATCGAAACAGGCAACTATATAAAAGGGCTGCATAATTTATTGAATGCTCATTTTACCATGAGAAATTCTGAGGGTTTTCATAAAGTGCTCACGGAATTGGAAACTTTCAGCCACTCGAGGATTGTTGAATCAAATGACAACAATAAGATACAGGTATTTGTGTACTATTATATTGCCAGGATTAATCAGCATTTTCTTGAAGGAACTTTCAAAGAAGGGCTAAAAATTGTGGATGAGATAACAAATCGTTTAGACCAATACAGCCTTTTTCTTGATCAACACCGCACCTTAATTTTTTATTACAAAATAGCGTCTCTCTATTTCGGTGCGGGAGATTTTGGCAGCGCGATTGATTATCTCAATAAAATTATTAATTGGAAAGTAAATCTTCGAAATGATCTTCAGTGTTACGCCAGGCTATTACACCTCATCGCGCACTATGAACTTGGCAATTTTCAATTACTGGAATACCTGGTAAAAACAGTGTATCGCTTTATGGCCAGCATGCAAAATCTGAGTCTTGTAGAAGAAGAGATTTTCAAATTCCTAAGAAAGTCGTTCTATATGTCGCCAAGAAAAATAAAGCCTGAATTTGAAAAATTGTTACACACTATCAAACGATTTGAAACAAGTAAATTTGAAACAAGGGCATTCGCTTATCTTGATATAATCTCCTGGCTTGAAAGCAAAGTAGATGATAAACCAATTTACGAAATTATCAGGGATAAATATATAAAAGGGCGGAAAGTAAAACAAACCTGATGTATCTTTTTTATTCGTGCACCGTTGGGCCGATAAAATGATTGATCTTCTTTACCAGTTCGTTTGCATCAAAAGGCTTTGCTATAAAATCATCTGCTTTACAAAACTTTTTGATCTCTTTAAAATTCGTATGAGCCGAAATCATTATGATCGGAATATTCTTTGTCTCAGGTGTTGATTTCAAAGTGTTGCAAACGTCAATACCATCAATTCCCGAAAGAAATACGTCCAGCAGAATTAACTGTGGAGAAAATACTTTCGTTTTTGATAACACTTCTTCTCCCCTTAGGGTTGTAATCACGTCAAACCCATATCTTTTTAAAATGACTTCTACCACCCATAAAATATCGGTATTATCATCTACAATAAGTACTCTGTTCATATCTTTTTTTTTAGTAATTACCCATACCAACAAGTACGGAAATATTTCATATTAAGATTTTGGAGATTACTAAAAAGTTGTTTCATAGAATATATTCTCTAATCTCTTGTGAAAATAGCAACGGCCTTTGGGCCTAATTACCATATAGTGTGCCATAATTTCAAAAACCATGTTTATAAGACCGAATTTTGATTTTTAAGCCTATAGAAAATTATGATTCTCTTTAGTTTTAGCGGTTGTTTAATATGTTAACAATTAATTTTAATAGTTCCTTCCATTTTGACCCATCTATGTCATTCAGTTGCTTTATTTGCTCATTTTTCTACAATTGGGTATCCGCGGAATTTTGTGGAACATATTAAAAATGAATTAGCAAGCAGACACCGTACACAAATCCGACCGATTTAAAGATTTTGGCAGGCAGATGGGGAGTTGAAGACGTGTCAGAAATGATTTATATTTTTGTTGGAGCAAATTTTTAAAATAAATAATCAATATGGGAGTTTGGCGGCAAATAGGCGAATATTTATGGATCGTAAAAAAAGATCCTGACGCACCACCTTCAAAATGACCAATGCGATGCATTTCATCAATCGCTTATCTATTTTACTTTTTTTACTGGCAATGATCATCCGTTTTGTACAGTGGTTAAAGCGGTAGATATTCAACGGTTTTTTTGAAATAAATAGGAATACTAAGTATTTATCCTTTTACTGTTAAGCAATTATGTTTTCAACGGATTGATCGTTTTATTTCTAACGGCCATTTTTCCCTGCAAATATCTTTTGCAATTTTCTCAGCATGCCCATTCCGTTCCTTTCGATTATAATATAATTGTGGATTAACTAAATAGTACTTCCATCTCAAATACTTTTCAATATTTAATCTGTCAACTCCTGCATATGCCACATGTTCAATTCCCTTCTGAATTAGCGTATCATTATGGATAGAAATCGTAAGAGAAAAATCATTGCCTTCCCACTGCCTGTCACTGCAATATTCCAGGCGTTCTGTGTACTGATTATCTTTAAGCGAATAACTACCGCCGCCGGAACTGTACATAGCAGATGAATCTTTTCCTTTATTAAGATCGTGGCTTAAAAAGGCAAAATGAGTATCGATAATAATTTTTTATAAATGAAATATTTTTTGTGTGCCAGGTAACACTGGTGTCGCCCTTTTCAATGAGCGTCCCGGAAATTAATTTCCATGTCCCTAAGATGAGTAGCTTTTTTCTGCCGAAGATTCTTTTTTTATTTTACTACCCATGATATCAGGATAGTACCTATAAGAATCATTAAACCAATTTTAATTTTAATTTGATTTTGTTTGTTGAGTAAAAAAGTTTTAACGGTAACTGCAAATTACTGAGTACCCTTTTGTTGACTATTGGTAATAAAATAATAGAATAAATCGTTTAAGTCGTGAATACCTTTTGATAAATGGGGTCACTCTTAACCATTCTTTCTAGAAGGTTGTGAAATATAGTTTTATCAAATCCCCGTCTGTTAAAGCGATAAAAGAATTCATTCAGATACGCCT
>DATCFI010000212.1:0-14458 GCA_036509585.1 Hanamia sp.
AAATATTCCTGCTCCACTGGTAAGCATTACCAACTTTCTTCTTTCCAGCAAAGCGGTGGTAGTTGCCCAGGGAAGCATTCTTCCGCTGGCTTTAGCAGAAACTAAAACCATTCACTTACAACATGGCCAAAATACTTTTTCTTTTGAATTTGCAAGCATTGATTACGCCAGTAAAGGAACAGATAATCAACTGCAATATATGCTCGAAAACTATGACCATAACTGGCAGAAAGCCGGTGAAAACAAAGCAGCTTACTACTTTAATGTGGCACCGGGAAGTTATATTTTTAAAGTAAAAGCAGTGAACGAAATCGGCGTATGGGCGGAAAAAGATATAACAATCATTGTCTCTCCACCCTGGTGGAAAACCTGGTGGGCCTACACATTATATGCTGTTTGTTTTCTTGTCATCTTATTTTTTGCTAACCGCTCAATAAGAAACAGGATAATTGAAAAAGAACGGATGAAAAGCAGGGAGAAAGAATTATCACAAGCAAAAGAAATTGAGAAAGCTTATAATGAACTAAAATTAACGCAATCCCAACTCATTCAATCCGAAAAAATGGCATCGCTGGGAGAACTCACCGCAGGTATTGCACATGAAATTCAAAACCCGTTGAACTTCGTAAATAATTTTTCTGAGGTAAATACAGAACTGATTGATGAGATGCAGCAAGAAATGGATAAAGGAAACATAGAGGATGCAAAAGCAATTTCAAATGACATTAAAGAAAACGAACAGAAAATAAATCACCACGGCAAACGTGCAGATGCGATTGTAAAAGGCATGTTGCAACACTCACGGTCAAGCACAGGTGTAAAAAGAACCAACTGACATTAATGCTTTAGCAGATGAATATTTGCGATTGTCTTATCACGGCTTGCGTGCAAAAGACAAAGACTTTAATGCTGAAATGAAAACTGATTTTGATGGCTCAATAAATAAAATCAATATCATTCCGCAGGATATAGGAAGAGTGTTATTGAATCTTTTTAATAATGCATTTTACGCAGTAAACGAACAAAAAAGCAGGAATCTTATTTCGTATGAAC
Organism: Hanamia sp.; assembly: GCA_036509585.1. Lineage (GTDB taxonomy): Bacteria > Bacteroidota > Bacteroidia > Chitinophagales > Chitinophagaceae > Ginsengibacter. The sequence goes on from DATCFI010000212.1 coordinate 1,054, forward strand.
CAGCAGTTTCAGTCAGCACTAAAAAGATAAATGATAAAATAGAAATAAGAGTGAAAGATAATGGAAATGGTATTCCACAAAAAATAGTTGATAAAATCTTTCAGCCATTCTTTACTACTAAACCAACAGGCCAAGGAACGGGACTGGGATTGAGTTTGAGTTATGATATTGTAAAAGCACATGGAGGAGAAATAAAGGTGGAAACAAGGGAGGGTGAGGGAAGTGAGTTTATTATTCAATTGCCAATAGTCTGAAAGACCATCACATATATTCCAGCGATTCAGCGAGTAAATAATATCGCTATCAGATAAGGGTTACAGTAAGATGAGAAAAAATATTTTTCGGGCTAATTGAGTTGCGTAGGAATTCTGAGTATAAAAGCCCTTTCGGGCTGCGGATACTTTTTAAATTAAAGTATATTTGTTACCCATATTTTATTTTTTAAAAGCCCACTGTTATTGGTATTGCGGTGGGCTTTTTTGTTGCTGTGAAGATAGGGGTTTTTATATTGGGTAACAAACACAATTATGCCTCCGCAGCAAGGAAAGCTGAGGCAAAAGATGAAACCATTGATGGCTCTGATATTGCATACGAATTACGAAGAATCATGCGGAGCTATTTTCCGGATTTAAGCAAAGAACTTTCGCAGGTAGCCGATCACCGCGCAAGGAAAGACTACGGTTGTAATGTATCCCTACGGCCAAGCACATTCAAATTAATTCAAAATAAATTGCTATGCAAGTGGTTTCCAGTTTGGCGGCAGCAGTTCTTCAATTTTATTGATAGGATGATTACTGATTCGGCGCAAAACATCCTGCAGCCAGATAAAAGGATTAATGTTGTTGAGTTTGCAGGTTCCAAGAAAAGAATAAAGCATGGCGCTGCGCTCCGCTGCTTCATGACTACCGGCAAATAAATAATTTTTTCTGCCAATGGCAACAGGACGTATGCTGTTTTCTACCGGATTATTATCAATGTTTAATTTCCCATCCCCAGCATACATCATCAGCTCCTGCCATCTTTCAATACTATAACCCAATGCTTTGCCAATCGTACTTTTGGGCAGGGATTTGATGTAAGTTTCTTTCATCCACTTTCCTAATGATTCCAATATTGGCAATCCTTCTGACTGGCGCAATTCAAAAATTTCATCGGCAGTTAATTGTTGTTCTTTGGCTTTGCGTTCTATTGCATAGAGCAACCCAATCTGCTCCAGAGCATATTCAGCAACAGCGGCATTATTCTCCTTTGCTTCAAAAAACTTTCTTCGTGCATGAGCCATGCAATGAAGCATGGTGACATCTTTATTTTCTTTAAAATATCATACACATTATAACCATCCGTTTGAAGGTAACCTTTAAAATCTTTGAGTATTTCATTTGGCCCTTCTCTTCCTCTTCCTTCACGGTAATCGAACCATACAAGGTTATCTATGCTGTTGTGATAGACCCAATAAAATCCGCGATGAGTGGTGCCTTTTTTATTTTTATCCAGAACTTTTAGTGGTGTTTCATCAGCATGTAAATAATCGCTGCTGATAACCATTTTTTTCAGCGCTTCGCCTAAAGGATCCAGAAGCACGCAACCGTTTTTGATCCAGTCACTAATGGTGCTGTAAGCAATGTTTACTTCTTCTCTTTTAAAACGTTGTTCCTGGCGATACAATGGAAGATGATCCACATATTTATCAATGATGATCTGTGCCAGCAAGCCTGGTCCTACAATGGCTTTTGGCAAAGGACGATCAATCATGGGAGCAATAATTATTTTACTGTTATCAGCCATCACATACTTCGGCCGCACGTACCGGTTTACAAATAATTTGCCCGGCTCATACTCTAATTCTTCGGTTATCTCTTCACCTATCTTTTTGCAATCTTCTGGTTTTTCCACCGGTTCAAGGATAATTTCCCGACGTTCCAAATGTTCAGGAAGTGGGGTGCGGCCAGGATGATTCTTTTTGATTTCAAGCTGCTGGCGGGTATATTCTATCTTCTGTGCTTTTATGACAGAGCATGTGGCAACAGCTTCTGCCTGCACATCCAAACTGAGTTGTGCAGAAGCAGTATTTTGTGGAATAAAACTTTCGCTTTTACTTCCAAAGATGATGCGTTTAAGGTTAGCGATTTCATGCTTTAAAGAAACAATCTCAAGGGTAGATTCTTCGTACAAACTTTTATAATCAGTGGCTGTTTCTATCACAAGGCAAATGTACTACAATACAGTGGTATCAGCCATTTCAGGGAATGTGTTATCCACAGTTTTCAGTCAGTTGTTGATATCTTTTCCGCTTGCGTACACTCTTTAAAGAGACGCCCTGAAGGATGTGTTGAAGTGCTTCATGAGTGATAGAAAATTCGCCATTATTTTTTGCGGCAGCAGGCATTTCATAAGTTTCCTTTTCAAGCCTTTTGTAATAGAGCGCAAAGCCATCACCTTCCCATAAAAGCAGTTTTACCTGGTTGTGTTTTTTATTAATGAAAATAAATACTGCTCCGTTTAAAACATCCATTTTTAATTCTGAAATAACAATGCCACTCAAACTATCGAAGCCTTTGCGCATATCGGTTGGCTGGAGATGTAAATAATATTTGCAGGATGCAGATAAATGTAACATCCTTAACTGATCAGCGTTTTTATATAATTGCTGCTTACCGGCTCATGAAAAAGTACGTGAACACCACCCGGAAAATGGATCTCTACCGAAGATGCAACAGATGGCTTTTCTATTTTCAACTTAACAAAACCCCGATTATTTTTATCAGAAATATCATTCTCTTTCCGGTAACATTTATACCAATAATAAAACTTATGAAAACGGATTGACTGCTGCTCGCAGAATGCATTTTGAGAAAGGCCCCTTTGTTTCCATTGTTCGATGAACTCAAACATTTGCTGCCGTACTTCGGGATCATTGCGCATGATTTATTTTTTTTCATGCAAAACTATCTCTCTTTACTTTTGAAGCCAAGATGTGGTTGGCCGTGAGGATACGTGGTAATGAACTCTTAAGTGCATCTCTGGCTATGTTTATTTTCAAAGCACAAAGCCGTAATGCAGTTAATAACGACCGAAGGCATAGTGGTGAATTTAAATCCAACTTTCAAAAACTTTTTAATGCCGACCTTCCACACTTAGATGCGGTGCAGGATTTTTTTAAAGTGCTGCTACCGGCTGAACTGGAATCACTGAAAGTAAATATGGTCAGCCGGATGATAGAAAATAAGGTCTTGTACCGGTATAAAATATTTGGATATTACCTGGTGGCTGTTGATGCCAGCGGCTTAGTGAGTTGCGATGAGGACAGGTATGGTTGCGGATTAAAGAAGGAATCTAAAAATGGTAAAATCACTTACCTGTATCCTGTGCTGGAAGCAAAGTTGGTTACTGAAAACGGTTTTTGCATATCGCTGGCCACTGAATGGATAATCAATGATAACAACAAGCCTTACGACAAACAGGATTGTGAACAGAACGCTTTTAAGCGCCTGGCAAAAAAATTAAAACAAGCTTTTCCCCGCCTGCCCATTTGTATACTGGCAGATGCTCTTTATGCCAGCAGCCCTGTGATGGATATCTGTGAAAACAATGGCTGGAAATATCTCATCACCCTACAGGACGGTAACCTGCCTGCTTTGCAGGATTGCCTCAAAGATGATCCCAAAACACACCGCAACAGTTTTGTCCATTACCCGGAGTGTGCTGTAAAAAATAACACGATCACACAAGCATTTTATTGGGTAGAAGATTTATTGCATAAGAAACATACCCTGCACTACCTGCAGTGCAAAAAAACCCTCAGCAATCAGATAACCAACAAATCATCCACAACCAACTTTGTACGCATTACCAATCTGCCTACTGCTAAATCAACTGTAAAAAACCTGAGCAAGGCTGGAAGGCTAAGATGGAAAATAGAAAATGAGGGGTTCAATGAGGAGAAAAACAATGGCTATAACATGGAGCATTTATACAGCAGGACATCGTTTAATGCTCAACAAAACTATTATCAGTGCATGCTGATAGCGCACTTGCTCAATCAACTGCTGGAGCATACCTGCAAAATACAAGACCTGTTAAAACGCTTTAAAAAAATTACTATCAAATACCTGTGGCAGCAATTACTTTGTACCATGAAATGCCAGACCCTCTGTATACAAACTATAACAGCCATTAATAATAAAAAGCACCAGGTAAGATTGTTCTCAGGCTAAACAAACTACAAGAAGCCAATCGCTTCAGGTGATAAACCTGCACCACTAACAGGATTTTTTAACTACACCAAAAATAGAGTTAACACCGAAATTAAAAATGAAAAATGAAAAACAGCCTAAAAGGCTGGCGGGCGAAGTATTGTCGAAACTTTGGAAGAGTATTCAAACCGAATAAATATATTTACTAACTGAATTGCTGGATATATTCCAAAAAGTAAAAAATAAATAGTAATTTTCTTACCCGTCATAAAATCAAACAAATACTTAAATGAAATTTCCTATCAAACGCTTACTGCTGCTTGTTTTATTTTTTCTTTTTACCTCCTTAACTTTTTCGCAAACTATTAAATTTAATAAAGTTACTGCCACTGAAGGCCAGGTTTCAGGACTTATTTCAGGCATTAACCAGGATGCACAAGGTTACATTTGGTTTACTTCTTCTGCTTCGGGGTTAAATAGATACGATGGATATCAGATAACTACTTACAGGCATGATCCGGAAAATTCAAATTCTGTGGGATTAGACCGGTTAGAATGTTTACAGGCAGACACCAATGACATTCTTTGGATAGGAACTTTTGGTGCTGGTTTAGATCGCTTTAATGTTTCTTCAGGACGCTTCACTCATTTTCGCCACGATCCTAAAAACGCAAAGTCCATAATAAGTGATACGGTTTTTGTTATAAAGAAAGATCATGAAGGAACATTATGGATAGGAACCGCAAACGGGCTGGATAAATTTGATCCGCTATCTGGTACATTCACCCATTTTGTTCATAAGAACAATGACCCCACCAGCTTAAGTAATAACCAGGTTCGGGCTATTTATGAAGACAGGGAAGGAACACTCTGGATTGGAACAGGAAGCCCCTTCCCGGGAGAAACGCCCGGTGATGAAGGAGGGCTAAACAAATTTAACCCGAAGACCGGAACATTTACCCGTTATATGCATGATGATAAAGATCCTCACAGCCTGGTAAATAATAAAGTGAGGGCAATTTTTGAAGACAGCCGCGGAACCTTTTGGGTAGGTACTGCGGGTGATGGTTTGCATACTATGGATAGAACGAAAGGAACTTTTCAGCGGTATCCCTACGATCCATTGCATCCTGATAAACTTAGCCGCCCTCCTTTAAATAAAAATTCCACTGCCAATGATCATATTAGTTTTATTACAGAAGATGCATTAGGCGCTATATGGATAGGCACATATGCTTCAGGAATAAACCGCTACGATCCTGTAAGTAAAAAAGTAACTCATTATGATGCTAAGGATAGCGCCTCAGGATTAATAGATGGCAGTAGCTGGGTAACCTGTACTTCAAGGGAGGGCATTCTTTGGATAAGCAACTTTGGCAATCATTTATATACTATTGATCCTTACTATAAAAAAATTCAGCATTTTGATTTGAAACAATCTGTTTTAGCTTTTTATGAAGATAAAGATCATGCATTATGGATAGGAACAACTACTGGCCTTGTTCGCAGAGATAACAGAACCGGGAAAATTGATTCCTTTATAAACAATACCAATGAACATGGCAGTTTAATCAATAATAAAATTTACTCTATTACAAAAGATACTGATGATAATTTGTGGATAGGCACCCGTGGTAACGGGCTTCACATGTATAATCCTAAAACAAAAAGTTTTACTTCTTATCATCATGAGCCTAAAAATAATAACAGCTTGTTTAATGATTCTGTTGATGTAGTATATGCAGATAAAGATCATAATTTATTGATAGGAACAGAAAGCGAGTTAGACGTAATGAATCTTAAAACCGGAAAATTCACTCATTATTTTTTCGATAAAAAAAGTTTTAAAGGAATTGGTTCTGCCGCAACCAGTTTTATACTTCAGGACAATACCGGGCGCTTTTGGATAGGAACCGGAAATGGTGTAATTCAACTGGATCTTAAAACCGGAAAATTTAAACGCTTTCTTGAGGGGATACAAATAGATGCTATTTTACAAGATAGCGCCAATTCTATTTGGATAGGCAGCTACCAACGCGGCCTTTCTAAATTTGATCCTGTTTCAAATTCATTTCAGCAAATAATTAATCCCTCTACAGGTGAAGCATTCCCGACCATTTTTTCAATAATACAGGACAACCATAAGAACTTTTGGTTTGCTACAGCTTCCGGCATAATAAAATATAACGTTACCAAAAATGAATCTATGACTTATGGATTGGAAGCTGGTGTAAATGGGAACAATCTTACTACTGGTGCTTATAAAGATCATGAAGGCCAGCTATATTTTGGAAATGCCACCGGTTATTTTGCTTTTTATCCCGAAGAACTTGTAAGGCATTCAACGCCCCCTGAAATTGTTATAGGGGAATTTTACATAAATAATAAAATCATTCATCAAAGTAATTCCGGCCCATTGCAGCAACCATTATGGAAAACAAAAGAGATCAGTCTTTCTCATGATCAAAATATTTTTTCGTTTGCCTTTGCCGGCATTAACTACAGTAATCCATCTTTAAATAAACACTTATACAAATTAGAAAATTATGATAATGGCTGGCGTGTTGCGAGCAATGAACATATAGCCTATTATTTTAACGTGCCTCCGGGTAAATATATATTTAAAGTGAAGGCTTCCAATAACGCAGGCATTTGGGCAGAAAAGGATATTGTAATAATTATACATCCGCCCTGGTGGCAAACCTGGTGGGCTTATACATTGTTTGCAATATTATTTATCGGCATCATTTGGGGTTTTATCTATTACCGTTCACGGAAACTTATAAAAGAAAAACGTGTTTTGGAACATAAGATAAATATTCGCACAGCAGAAGTAATGCAACAAAAGGTAGAAATATCAGCCCAGCGTGATAACCTTGAAAAAACATTAAATAATTTAAAGACCACCCAATCCCAACTCATCCAATCAGAAAAAATGGCCTCACTTGGCGAACTCACTGCAGGCATTGCGCATGAAATACAAAACCCACTGAATTTTGTCAATAATTTTTCGGAAGTGAATACTGAATTAGTAGATGAATTGCAAAGTGAATTAAAATCAGGAAATACAAACGAAGCTATTGCAATCTCGAATGACATTAAAGAAAATTCAGAAAAAATAAATCATCATGGTAAACGTGCAGATGCCATTGTAAAAGGAATGTTGCAACACTCACGGTCAAGCACAGGTGTAAAAGAACCAACTGATATTAATGCATTAGCTGATGAATATTTGAGATTGTCTTATCACGGCTTACGGGCAAAGGATAAAAATTTCAATGCAGAAATAATAACTGATTTTGACAATGCTATTGGTAGCATCAATATCATTCCGCAGGATATAGGAAGAGTTTTACTCAACCTTTATAATAATGCTTTTTATGCGGTGAACGAACAAAAAAGCAAGAATCTTATTTCGTATGAACCGACAGTTTCAGTAAGTACAAAGAAAATAAATGGAAAGGTTGAAATAAAAGTGAGTGATAACGGCAACGGTATTCCTCAAAAAATAGCTGATAAAATATTTCAACCTTTTTTCACAACTAAACCAACAGGACTAGGAACTGGATTAGGTTTGAGTTTGAGTTATGATATTATAAAAGCACATGGAGGAGAGATAAAAGTGGAGAGTAAAGAAGGTGAAGGGAGTGAGTTTATTATTCAATTACCCATTATTTAAATTTCTTTTATGAAATTTCTGATAAAAATAATCCTGCTTTTTTTATCCCCGCTTTTTACAGCGGCCCAGCAAAATTCATATTGGCAGGAACCCAATCAAGAACAGGCCGATAGTTTTAGAGTCGTTTTGCAGCATATCCAGAATGACACGACCCGGATGTACTTATACAGGGGGCTGGGATTGTATTACCAGGAAGTACAAAGGGATAGTTCCCTTTATTTTTTCCAACAGCAATTACTATTAGCAAAACAGTTAAAATCAAAATTATGGGAAGCAGAGGCATACCAACAGATTGGATTGGCGTTAAACAATTTGGGAAATTATCCAGCTTCGCTGCAGGCTATCTTAACTGCACAAAACATTGCTGAAAATCCGAAAAGCGAAAAGAATATTTGGGATATATCCGTTTTTTCGGAAGATCAGAATCCGCACACAGCTCGCCTCAACGTATTGGGAAATATTTATGACCGTTTAGGCATATTGTTTGGCTCCATGAAAGACACGAAAAAGGAATTATTGAATTATTTTGAAGCGGGAAAGATTGCAGAAAGTATTCATGACAAGGTCCTTTTTTCAAGAATCAGTATGGTGATTGGCTCAGCTTATATCAACCTTAATCAATTAGATTCGGCACTGATATATGAATCTGAAGCATTACAGTATTCCAATGAAACGGGGTATAATAAATACAAAGGCTTTATTCTCTACCTGACCGGGAACATTTATTTTCAAAAAAAACAATATGATTCAGCAAAAAAATATTATGATGCATCTATACAAATAAACCGGGAACAACAAAACCTGTTCTTTTTAGGCAACGCATATATATTTTTGGCCAGGCTGTTGCTGACTACCGGCAATACCGACAGCAGCTTTTATTATACAAAAAAAAGCATTGAAATTTATCGCGAAATCGGTTCACCGGGAGGAATGTTAAACGCCTACTCGACACTTTCTGCCATTTATAAATTAAAGAAAAACATAGATAGTGCATACTTTTACCAGGGCCTGGCAATGGCTGCAAAAGATAGTTTGAATAATGCGGAAAAAATTAAACTCTTCCAGAATATTGGTTTTGATCAGCAACTCAAGGTTCAGGAGTTGGAAAAAGAAAAAATAGAAAACCAAAACAGAATCAGAACCTATACATTGTTGTCGGGCCTCGCCGCCATCATGCTCATAGCCATTATACTTTATCGCAATAACCAACAAAAGAAAAAAGCCAATAAACTATTAGAAAGTACACTTGATAATTTAAAATCCACCCAAGCCCAACTCATCCAATCCGAAAAAATGGCTTCTCTTGGTGAACTTACAGCAGGCATTGCACATGAAATACAAAACCCATTAAATTTTGTCAATAATTTTTCTGAAGTAAACAAAGAAATGCTGGAAGAACTGAAGGTTGAGCGTTCAAGGGCAAACGCAGAAAGAGATGAAGGTTTGGAAAATGCGATAATAAATGACCTGGTTGCTAACGAGGAAAAAATTAACCATCATGGCAAGCGTGCTGATGCCATTGTAAAAGGAATGTTGCAACACTCACGGAGCAGCATAGGCGTAAAAGAACCAACAGACATTAATAAATTGACAGATGAATATTTGCGGTTAGCTTATCATGGTTTGCGTGCTAAAGACAAAAGTTTCAATACAAAAATGAAAACTGATTATGATCCAACAATCGCAAAAATTAATATTGTTCCGCAGGATATTGGAAGAGTATTGCTCAATCTTTTTAATAACGCATTTTACGCAGTGAATGAACAAAAAAACAAGAATCTTAATTCATATCAACCAACTGTAACTGTAACAACAAAGAAATCTGTAAATCATGTAATTATAACCGTTAGTGACAACGGCAATGGCATTCCTCAAAAAATAGTTGATAAAATCTTTCAACCATTCTTTACCACCAAACCCACAGGGCAAGGAACGGGATTAGGGTTATCATTGAGTTATGATATTATTAAAGCACATGGAGGTGAGATAAAGGTAGAGACGAAAGAGGGGGAAGGGAGTGAGTTTATTATTCAATTACCTGTTTTCTGAATTATATAAAAGCTCATGGAGCTATAATAATGAAGACCGCAAGGGAGAAGGAAGTGAGTTTATTATTACTATTAACAAATACCTTATAAAATTCTTACATGAATATACTTTTCAAGAAAACCCGGATTGTTTTGTTTGTAACAACCGTATTCTTTTTGCAACATGTCAATGCGCAGGATAGCTGCTACAACTGTAACCTCGATTCGCTGTCTGCAGCCTTGAAAACAGTAAAGAGCGACCATGAAAAAATAAAATTGCTTTACCTGCTGATTGATTTTAATATAAGGAAATTGAGAGTCGAAATAAATAAACCTGATACTCTGCTGCTGGGTTATATTCAATCATTAATTGAACTAAGCAAATCGCAAAAAATAAAAGATATAGATGCATATAAAAGTTTATCAGATGCAATTCACTTCCTTGAAAAAAAGGATTATATGGCAGAACAAAATTCTTTTAAAAAATCAATTGCATTATTTGATAATAGCCACAAGAAAATTCCCTATTTACTTGTAACTGCCAGGATGGCTTACAATGACGCAGGTAACCTGGAAGAACGTTACCAATATTATACGGATAAGCTGAAATATTATTTAATCAATGGCCCGGTTGAAAATGTAGCAGCCTGCTATCATGCAATTGCTGGTTATTATTGGATAAAAGCTAATTACAACCTTGCCATATCTGACTATATAAAGGCTGCGGATATTTATAAAATATATGATAACCAATTGTACAGAGACCTTCTTAATGTAATTGGCGGCATGTATACAGAGTGGGGAAATGATGCAAAAGCCCTGGAATATCTTAATATTTCTGAGCCATTAGCTAAAACTGCAAAGGATAGTATTAGTCTCCCTGCTAATTATATCGTATTAGCCGTTATAACCAGCAGACTTACCAACTACAGTAAATCGCTGGCTTTTTTAGACAGTGCTCTGGCATTTAATAACAACAGGAATCCGGCTTTTACAGCATCAGCATATCTACAAAAAGCTTTGGCGTTAACGGGCATGAACCGGTTAAACGAAGCATTAAACAATCTTGAAAATGCAAAAAGAATTGCTGATTCATTGCATCTGAAAATAACCGGAGGTTACGGAACACTGGAAATTGATTATGGTTATTACCGCTATTATGCTGCCTTAAAAAAAAATAATGAAGCAGGCTCTTCGCTTTTGAGCGCTTATCAAAAAGCAGTGGAAGTAAAAGATAACCATCTGGGATTAAAATATCTGAAAGAGCTTTCACAATTTTACGGAGAACACGACCAATCTGCTCTTGCATATAATTATACAAAAAAATTTTATGAATTATCCGATGAGTTGGATAAATCCAGTACCCCATTTAAAGTTGCACAATATGAGAATGAAAGAAAGGAACTACAGCAAAACGACAGTCTGAATGTTTTAAAACAAAGGGGTGCAGTGCAGCTGGCCGTCATTAAAAAAAATGATATGATGTTATGGGGTTCTTTGATTGCTTTAATACTCATCAGCATTTTATTATTCTTTGTTTACCGGCAATACCGGTTAAATAAAAAAACATTACTCTCGCTGCGTAAAACACAAAGACAACTAATCACTGCTGAGAAGATGGCATCGTTGGGAGAACTCACGGCCGGCATTGCTCATGAGATACAAAACCCATTAAACTTTGTAAATAATTTTTCAGAGGTGAATAAAGAAATGCTTGAAGAACTGAAAGCTGAACGCTTAAAGCCAAAAGCAGAAAGAGATGATAAAACACAAGATGAAATAATAAATGATGTTATAGATAATTCAGAAAAAATAAATCATCATGGCAAAAGAGCTGATGCCATTGTAAAGGGCATGTTGCAACACTCACGGATAAGCACAGGTGTAAAAGAACCTACAGATATTAATGCATTGGCAGATGAATCTTTACGGTTAAGTTATCATGGATTGAGAGCAAAGGATAAAGAGTTTAATGCTGTTATGAACACTAACTTTGATACAGGTATTGGTAAAATCAATATAATCCCACAAGATATTGGAAGAGTGTTGTTGAATTTATATAACAATGCTTTTTACGCAGTAAACGCCCGCCTGAACGAATCATTCGGGCAGGAACAAAAAAGTCAGAATCTTAGTTCGTATGAACCAACTGTTTCAGTTACTACAAAGAAATCAGTAAATCATGTAATCATAACCGTTAGTGATAACGGAGGTGGTATTCCCGAAAAGATAAAAGATAAAATATTCCAACCCTTCTTTACAACCAAACCAACAGGGCAAGGAACTGGCTTAGGGCTGAGTTTGAGTTATGATATTATTAAGGCACATGGTGGTGAAATAAAGGTAAATACCGTTGAAGGGGAATTTACAGAGTTTGTAATTCAGTTGCCAGTATCAGTATAATTAGATTAATTTTCTTCACGCAATATAAAAGCAATGAATGGAGAGGAGGATATAGATCAGGTACCAAAGAGCAGTGATACTCCCGAGGATGGAAATGAAAATATTTCACAGGAGCAAACTATTGAACAATTAAAAACTCAATCTGAAAATATGGAAGTACATCATCACCCCGATTTGCATCACAGAAAGAAACACTGGAAAGAATATTTTCTGGAATTCTTAATGATATTTCTTGCCGTAACACTTGGCTTTTTTGCGGAAAGCCTGCGCGAAAACATAGTGAATTCTCATAAAGAACACCAATACATGACAAGCATGGTTACTGATCTAAAAAGAGATACAGCAGAATTGTCGCAATATCTTGCCTGGCAGCAATATGATATGAGTAAAATGGACAGCGCATTGAAAATTCCTGTTGAAAAACTAAACGACATTGATATGCAGGACATATTTTATCATCATTTCGTTTATTTCTATTCATGGGTTTTCCTTTTTTACCAGAATGATAACACTTTCACGCAATTAAAGAACGAAGGTGGATTCAATGTTATAAGGTATAAGGCAATTACCGATTCGATTGGCGAGCTGGAGTTGTTTTATAATCAGCAGGTAAAACTAAATGGCAATTATTATAATGATGATTACAAAAAAGCGGAAGAACTTGGGGCTCATATCATGATTATGCCAGAGCCTCCTGTATGGTCGGAAGACACGCTTTATAAATTTTATCCCCGCCATGTTGAAGTATTAACACGAAATGATCGTCCGTCACTGGAAGAACTCTATTCATGGATACGAAACGAAAAAGGAACACTGCGGGTGTATATGAGCAATGAAAAGATATACCGTGAAGCGGCGATAAGGCTGTTTGATCAGATAAATAATAAATATCACCTGAAAAATAATTAAGTAAAAAAAATGGAAGTACATCATCACCCAAACGTAGAAAAGAAAAATTTCAAAGTATTGTTGTCCGAGATAAATTTTTTAAAGTAAGGGGTGGATTTTCCACCCCTTTATATTAATCTTGTTGTACCAGCAATTCGATTAATATGAATAAAATTACAAATTATCCCGGACAGCCGATCTTCACTCAGATACTT
>DATCFI010000213.1:0-4709 GCA_036509585.1 Hanamia sp.
ATGCCAAATATTCAAAACAACTTGCCTCGTCTTTAAATTGCCGATTAAATTTGATTGAGTTCACTCCTACAAATTTAAACTTTTTATCCATCGAGCTAAAATAGCTCTTTTTTAATTATTGGGTGGCCTAAACGTATATACATATTTCTCAGATACAAAAAGCAATAAGGCAGATTATATGTCACATCAATATAAAAATTATTATGGTGATTCTGTAGTCGTGACTATCACAGATATTAATGCAACACATGTTGCCGGCACATTTCACGGAAAATATTTATCAGATGATAAACCGTCTGTTCCATTAGAAATTACAGATGGCAGTTTCGATTTACCATTTACTAAAGACAAAGTGAATTGATATATGAAAATGAGTTTTATAAAAAAATGAGAATCTCGATTATTTGTTCTTTTACTATCCTGTTTTCGCTTTAAAATAAAACGTTTGACGATTATCTGAATACATTGGTCGGTTAATTTACTTTCCTGGTTAGTTGCAAACCTATTTTTATGAAGATTCAATTTTAAATCTTAAAAAAATCAATCATGAAAAAATTATTTATTGTCTTTTTACTTGTTTCGTTTTTAAGCGCTTCTTCATTTGGACAGGTAATGCAAAAAACTATTCAAAGTAAAACTTCTGTAAAGACTGTTCATTTGCAACCAGCCTCGTCTGCTGCAAAGCCTCCTCTCGTTGTAAAGCCTGTTGCTGCATCTGTTGCAAAGCCTGTTGCTGCATCTGCAGTGAAAATCTTTGTACCGCTTAGTTCTCATAGTGATGATTATCGCAGATATATTGCAAAATCAAATGCGAATCTCCCGGCCGGCTTTATAAAAAAAATGTTTGCCTATTCAAAAACGTACACCTATTCAGATGGTACGAAGGTTCATGTATATCTTATCAATAAAAATTCGGGTGGACAAACGATGCAAACAAATGGTGTTACGCCAAAAGTGGTTTCTCAAAATTCTTCCGGAAGCGATGCGGCGATGGATTGTACAACAACTAATGTGCAGTTAAGTGCTACGAGTGATAATTTTATGAATAATAATTATTCATCACAAGCTTCATTTATTTATCCCGGAGCCATTTATAGCTACGATAACCTTTTCGACGGAAACTTCAGGGAAGAATCGAATGGCAGAAATCCGATTATTGTTACAACAAACAATACGAACATTTCCGGTAATAGTTATGAAATAGTGCAACAGCCCAACCAGGTAAACATCACTAACGCGATTACGAAATTGTTTCAGAGATTTTCTTCAGTAAGCGCGGCAAATGAAAGTACTTCCATGCGGATTTACGAGGCTAATAATTCTGCAGACCTCAATATGAAACTGGGGGTGGATGCGAGTGGTTATGGCGCAAACTTTGATGGATATATCGGCCAACAGAAAAGTGAAAAGACCGAGTACCTCACAGTTGATTGCATAAAAACTTTATTTAGTATATCAGTTGCAATTCCAGATAGCGGATATTTTAAAACCAACCCCGGAGGTGATTCACATCTTCTGGTTATCGGCACTGTGAATTATGGTGTGAGAGTGCTGGCAAACGTAAGAATTGTTTTTCAATCAGAGCAGGATGAAGCCGGTTTCAATGCGGGATACAGCGGTTTTGGTGTGAGTGCTAATGTTGATTTTAATTTTTTGTCGTCCAACAGTTCTACCCAAAGCACCATCAATGCATACTATGTAGGAGGCCCGAGCTCTTATACTACAGCAGCATTTGATAAAACTCAACTTGAAAATCAAATAACTCAATATTTGCAGAATGCAAATTATCAAAATGCTGTGCCGATAAGTTATGAATTATATGATCTCAATAATAACATGATGAGCAACCGGAGCGCTACTGATGCATTTTCAGTTCCATTGTGTGTTCCGAAAGCTACTGACAACGCAGTTCTCGACTGCTCTGGTAATTCAAATGACGCAAACGCCACCTACGCATACATTAAAACAGGTAATAATTCAGGCGATAATAAAGATCCGGATACTCATTGGTCGTTTGGAATATTTGACGGCAATGGCAACTCTGTTGCGAGCTTTCATGATGATAGTAACAACGATCCATACAATAACGGATCAACCACTAACCATTTATTTGTGAATATGCAAAAACAGAGCATTTTTAGCGATTTTAAAAGTGGCGGAAGGATTCACATAAACATTGCTCCAAATGGGCACGATACCTGGAATATGGATGAATTTACAGTGTACATGAATTTTACAAATCCTTCCATTACTCAAAAACTTACCTGGACGGGCGTAAGCTTAAATGAAAGTGCTCGCGACGTTGATCTTCATTTTCACTACGATCAAAATTCCAATACACTTCAGGCCGATGCATATAATTAAATGTAAAGTTTTCACAATCGAAATGCTCAGTCTGATCAAACGGAAGAATTGTAATGATGATTAATTCCTGTAATTGTTGCTGCTGCGCGCATTATGAAAAATGGATAAAAGCGGATATTATTGGCTATTGTCGTTATAAGTTTCCTGACGGCTTTACTCCTGATGTTTGGATGCTAAGTAAACTTAAATAGAAATAAATTTTTCAAACAATTTTATCATCAAACTTAAATCTAAAAAAAATGAAAGCACATTTTCAAATCACAACAGTATTGCTGCTGTTAACATTCAATTGTTTTTCCCAAACAGTGCCGCCGCGACAACATCCACAACATCCACAACATCCACCAAAAGGAGTAATGCCATTGACTGAGGTTCTTAGCCAGGGCGTTAAACCAAAAGTAACAACAAAAGGAGCCTCACCATCGGTTACTGCTCCATTGTCTCGTACTGAATTTAAAATCAAGGATTCTCTCTTGTTAAGAAACAGGTTAAAAAGACATAATTGATGCAAAAAATACCAAAACTCTCCTTTCACTTTTTAAGGTTATCAGGTTAGGGAGTTTTGGTATCTCTTTTTTTCGTGAGGCAATATAGCGCCGGAGTAAGCTAAAACAGCACAACTGAATTCAATATTTCTTTATTCTTTAAAAAAAACAATGAAACAGATAAAAATTTTCGCAGCGATTTTGTTTTTGTCAATGTGCTTTATTTCCTGCAATACCAATAGCAGTGCACCTTCTGGCAGCAGCGGCAATATCACTTCAGGCTCTGGAAAAGATATTTATATAGAGATGACCAGTGATACTAAAGGCGCGCAAATACAGATGCAGAATCTCATTAAAATGTACCTTTCAGACAACGGAAAAGCGCGTGTAGAAATGGACATCATGAAGGATGGAAAATACACCACGGCTATGGTGTCTATTGGCGATGCCAACAATCCGTACCAAAGCACACTGTTAGATGACAGCGCAAAATCTTACATCATTAATCATGTAGATTCGGCGGACCTTAACTCGGGTGATGGCAGTAATACAAAATATGCTGTTAGTAAAATAGGCCAGGAGCAAATTGCAGGCTTCAATTGTACCCACGCAAGAATTATTGCCAATAAGACTTATAATGGCCCTGCCAGTTTTAAGAATAGCATTGACACTACGGACCTCTGGCTAAGCCCTGATGTGCCGATACCTGATGCAGAAAAAAAGTATATGGAGATGGCAACATCTAAAATGAGCGATGTTTTATTCAATGCTGATGTGGTCAATCAACTAAAGCAAATGGGTTGTGAAGGCTTTATGATAAAATTTGATATGAACTCAAAAGACGTGGCATCTACTAACCAAATAACTAAAGTAACCCGCCAGGATTTTCCTGCCGGTATGTTTGAGGTGCCTCAGGGCTACAAACAAACGTCCGGTGATTAATATTCACAATAAATATTTTCTAAAAAATTTAAAACAACAATCATGAGCTTTCAACAATTAAACAAACAGCGCAAACTTATTATAGTCGGCGCCGCATTGGGCTTAATCGCCTGTTTCCTTCCCTGGTTTAGTTATGGAATGGGATCCATCAATGGCATGAATGGTATTGGCGTGCTTGTTTTTATCCTCTTTATTGCAGCCGGCCTTCTTGCATTAGCAGGCGACCAGAAAGCCAACATTCCTTCAAAAATGTGGCTACCTGTATTGGGCGCCGGCGTAGTGAACATCTGCATTATCGGCTATCTCATCATCCGCTGGGAGTCAGCAATGAGTGGCGTAAGCAATGAAGAAAGTGCAGCCTTTGGCAGTGTAGGACTCAGCTTTGGAATATGGGCTGCAATTGCCGGGGCCGTTCTCATCGCCTTTGGTGCTTACAGGTTCCGTTCATCAGATAGTAATATCAAAGATTCGTTCAATTCATTGAAAAGTGATGTGAACAAAGCGATGGCAGATAAAGGGAAAGATGGCAATACAACGCCGCCGCAATCATAAGCAGGAATGTTTCGATATACCTGGTTTGTTGACCAGGATGAAATATGCAACTCACAAAAACAATCGTTTCAATAATCGCCCTTGATGGAAGTACGGAGGTCAGAAAATAGCAGTAAAATCTTCAACGCCATGAGAAGCTCGAAATTTATAAAAATGTTGCTTTTGTTAATAACCATCCTGTGTTTTCTGGCAGTCCTTATTTTATTACTATCATCTATAATTAAACTATAGGTATATACGTTTAGGCCACCCAATAATTAAAAAAGAGCTATTTTAGCTCGATGGATAAAAAGTTTAAATTTGTAGGAGTGAACTCAATCAAATTTAATCGGCAATTTAAAGACGAGGCAAGTTGTTTTGAATATT
>DATCFI010000214.1:0-8705 GCA_036509585.1 Hanamia sp.
ATCCTACGGTCATGCGTATGCGCAGGCATGGTATTCCATACGCTTCCGGTTTTCAATTCAGTCATGCCCATTTGTAGCTGGCAGGTCTCTACCACACTGTTTACAATTAGTTTGTTGATGGTTCGGTGATTGGAATTTTCCAAAGAACCTAAAGTGACAATTTCCGCTTCCTTTTTAGTGATTTTCTTTGTTGAAAATCTGCGATGCGCCGGCGCCGAATTAATGTAAAACTTTGCAGGGTTCGATTTATCTGCTGAATGGAAGTTTACCTTTTTTGTTTCTTTACTGATGTAAAGCGCTTCTTTAAAATCCAATTCATATTTTTCGCCATCAGCTTCTACCGTGCCTTTGCCGCCTATATTGATGATGCCCATTTCCCTTCGTTCCAAAAAATATTTGGCCTTCAAATTCTCGGGGTTAGGTAATTCAATGTCCTGATTGACAGGCATTGCGCCGCCCGAAATATAACGGTCATAAAATGATAAAGTAAGATGTATGGCATCTTCTTCAAAGACTTTTTCTATCAGAAAATTTCCCCTCAACTGCGCGGTGTTCATAGTGGCCGCTTCTGTTGGGCTGTTGGGATGCCGGGTTTCGATTTTTTCGTTCATATTTATTTTTTTATTTTCTAACTATTTCAGGAATATTATCATATTTGTTTTACCAATCACCAATTAATAATCTCTTATTTCATACTACCTCCCCATCCATCCTCCATCTACGGTTAGTATTTCACCATGTACATAATCCGATGCTGTAGAACAAAGAAAAATAGTTGGGCCAATAAAGTCTTCAGGCTTGCCCCATCGTCTTGCGGGAATTCTATCTAAAATTGATTTACTTCTATCTTTATCCTCTCGCAACGCTTGAGTATTATCTGTTGCGATGTACCCTGGCGCAATTCCATTTACATTCACTCCTTTTGAAGCCCATTCATTAGCAAGTGCTTTTACGAGGCTGGCTACGGCGCCCTTGCTGGCAGCATATCCAGGCACATTAATACCTCCCTGGAATGAAAGCAAGGAACAGGTGAAAATTATCTTACCACTTTTTCTTTCTATCATTTCTTTTCCAAATTCACGGGCAAGGATAAACGCAGCATCCAGGTTTACATCCAGAACGGTATCCCATTCTTCATCTGTATGAACTGCGGCCGGATCTCTTTTTATAATGCCGGCATTATTGATAAGAATGTCAACGATTGGATGATTGGATTTTATTTTTTTAATGGATTCGTATAATTCTTTTCTGTTACCAAGGTTAATTGCGTAAGGCGTAAATTTTCTCCCCAATTTTTTTATTTCATGTTCTGCTTCGCTCCCGGACTTTAAACTTCCCGATACGCCAATAACGTTAGCTCCGGCTTCTGCAAGACCTATTGCCATAGCTTCTCCTATGCCGCGCGAACATCCGGTTACGAGAGCGGTTTTTCCTGTGAGGTCAAAAAGTTGATTTAGTTTCATTTAATAAATTTTTTAAAAGAATAGAGAATGCGTTATTACAATTATAGTGAAATTTAAAGATTTATAAATTCTAATTTGTGCAATCGTTCCCAAAACGATGATTACTTTTTTGAGTCATTGCTAAAGGAAAATAATGTCTAAACATATTATCAGTTATCAACGTGAATCAATTTGGACATTCCGTACGTTCAGAAGCCTTTCTGTAGTGGAAATCCTGGATTTAATGATGGCCAATGCCGAATCATCATCATCGAGTTGCTGGTTGATCATTCCGATTGTGCGCATTGGCTGTCCCGCGGCCGATGCCTTATTAAGCGTTTGAAAAATCCTGCCAATTGCGAGTAAATAGTCGCTTCGAGTAAGCGTATCATCATTAGCAAACATGCTGGAATCAACTGACCTGCGATGCCTCCTGGTGGTATCTTGTGCCAATACAGCACCATGAAAAAAAATCAGGGGATAGAAAGCTGGAATATTTTCATAGGAGATTTTGAATACGACAAAATTAAGTAGGAAGAATCGTGACACAGACATATTTTATGTTATTAGCGGATAACCGAAAAGTATATTTTAGCCATTCAGTTTTATTCAAAAACTTGGATTTTTAGGATTTTATTTTATCTGGTTTGGCCATTTGATTCACGGTAGCGATTCAAGCCAAATACACCAAGCCTATTCCCCGATTTTTAAAAAGTAAATAAGATTTATTTGAAACGTCCGGTTTTTATAAGAGCTAAAGGTGTTTTCGCTTTTTCTTATTTGAGATAGCCCAAGAGAATATCTTGTTTCTACATAAAATACCTTAAGAAATGTAAAACCAACTCCGGCCGCAAGTGAAAAATCAAACGTGTTATAATTTCCGGTTACCAAGCTATCCATCGTGCTGTTTTTCATTTTAACTTTCGTTAGAAAGTTAAACTCTGGTCCCAGTTGAAAATAGATTTTATTTGTGGCGCCATATTGAAGTAATACGGGGAAAGTCAAATAGGTCAGTTGATTTGACGTTTTACCGCCTGGAGTTAATAAACTATTGAAACCCTTGTTTGAGGATGAAACTTCTGTGTTCAGGAAAAACTTGTCTTTCATCTTAAGCCTTACCACAACGCCTGAATTAAAATTTAAGAAATTGGTAAAGTCCTCTTCGTTTGAATTGCTGACATTGGAAACATTAAGTCCGAATTTTAATCCGATATCTATTTGTGCAAAGGAGACATTTAATCCAAGAACTAAGAAAAAAAGTAGGGTAAATAATTTGTTCATTGGGATGTCTTGGAACTGTTTAAATTGTTGACCTCATTTATAACGGGCTGCTTTAATAGCATTTGATAGTTTTTAGTCCCTAATCAGAGTTGCTTCACATCAAAAGATGAAGGTAAATAGAAAAAACCGCTATTTGTTGCTCTGCTGGAACAGTGACTAATACTGACTTGTAGCCGACTTAAATTCCCCGGTGGCTAGTTTCAGTTCTTATCGTAAATCTCCATTGGCAAAGCCGAATGGAAGCGGTTGGTACGTCTGACGTAAGTCCGCAGAATCTCAAAAAAATATCTTCTACCCAAACAAATCCGTGCTCAAATACCTATCTCCCCGATCGCAGGTAATAAACACAATCACGCCTTCTTGTAATTCTTCGCTAAGACGTAACGCAGCGGAGGCAGCACCGCCGCTGCTGGTACCGGCAAAGATGCCTTCTTCTTTTGCAAGCAATCGGGTAGTTTCTTCCGCATCATATTGCGCCACATCCATAATCCGGTCAATTTTTTTCGCGTCAAAAATTTTGGGAAGGTATTCTGCAGGCCATCGACGAATACCGGCGATAGAAGCCTCTTCAGTAGGCTGGCAACCAATAATCTGTATAGAAGGATTTTTTTCTTTTAAAAATGTGGAACATCCCATAATCGTACCCGTGGTTCCCATCGCACTTACAAAATGAGTAATTTTATGCTCTGTATCTTTCCATATCTCGGGTCCGGTAGTTTCATAATGCGCTAATGGATTATCCGGATTCGCAAATTGGTTCAGCATATAAAATTCGCCACTCGCTGCTTTCTCTTCGGTATAGTCACGACACACTTCTATATTTTTAAGCAAGGTTACTTTTGCGCCGAAGGCCTGCATAGCCAGCACCCTTTCGCGAGTGGAATTGGAAGGCATCACGAGTTCTATTTCCAAGTTAAAAATTTTGGCCATCAAAGCCAAAGCGATGCCGGTGTTGCCACTCGTAGCCTCCACCAGTTTTGTGTCTTTGGTAATTTCGCCGCGCTTTAAAGCATTACGCATCATGTATAATGCTGGCCGGTCTTTTACACTTCCGCCGGGATTGTTACCTTCAAGCTTTGCATACACTTTTACATTTGGGTTGGTATTCAGTCTTTGTAATTCCACCATTGGTGTATTGCCGACGGTATCTAAAATAGTTGCCATTTGTTATACTTTGTTTTTTACGAATTTACTTGCTACTACGGTTATCTCGGGATTATGATAAACTAATGAACCGTGAGGAACAGATTGTGTAAGCCATACGTTGCCTCCAATTACTGAACCTTCACCAACCAACGTATCGCCGCCCAATATGGTAGCACCAGAATAGATCACCACATTATCTTCGATTGTAGGATGTCGCTTTTCCTTCAACATACTTTTGTTAACGCTCAGTGCGCCAAGTGTTACGCCCTGGTACATTTTTACATGCTCGCCTATTGAGCTCGTTTCACCGATTACGATACCGGTGCCGTGATCTATCATAAAATGCTCGCCAATCTTTGCCCCCGGATGAATATCAATACCAGTTTTGCTATGCGCAAATTCAGTGAGGATGCGTGGTAGCAGCGGCACTTCCAGTTGATGCAATGCATGCGCTATCCGGTAAAACGAAAGTGCATAAAACCCTGGGTAGGCGCGTATTATTTCAAACTCGGTTCTTGCTGCCGGATCGCCTTGCAGTATCGCGTTAATATCGGTATTGAGCACTCTGTACAGCTCAGGTAATTGATTGAAAAATGCTGCGCTTACCGCTTCATGATTACAGTCATCACAGGCTCTGGTGGCATTCAGCATATTTACCAGTTCTGTCTCAAGTTTGATAAAATCATCGTGAATGCTTTCAGTGGATTGATACGTACATCTTGAAAGTTCAGGGTATAAAACACAGATAAGCCGCGACGCCCAATCAGAAATGACTTCGTTGGGAGGTACCTGTTCCTTTTGTTGCTGCTTCTGAAATATATTTTTAATCAACTCCTCTTTCATAAGATGGCCTTATCATTTTTTGAGTTGCAAAATTAAATATTTCCTTTCGGGTATGTCATGTTTTATTTTTTAGGAATAAAATGGCAAGAAAAAATTTACCGTAAACAAACTTGCCTACCGGTCAGGCAGGCATTTAAGGGCAATTCTTGTTTTTGTTTACTTGTTTTGCCGCCTTTAAGCCGGAAATTGTCTTGGTTTGTTTGACTTGGAAGTTTATTTCATAAATTGCTATCTACCTTAAGACGATGTGCTGCCATTTATATTCCTCAGCCGGAACTCAATCTGTCAGGACTGCATCGTTACAAAAGATGAGGATATGCAGGTCAGCCGGCAGGGAAGGGGAGCCCGATGTTGTTTGCAAGTACCTATTGTAGTAAAGTAACATAAGCCGATAGTGATGCACCACTCCCTTTTTCCCAATTCCCTAAACTGCTATTCCTTGATACATAATTGCCGCCAAATTGTGCTCCGTAGCTAAACCCATATTTTGAAAATTTCTGTTCAGGCATAAACTCAAAACTGACAAAAAAGTTTTGGTCTAAAACAATCTTTTCTTTTGTGAGGTCAATCGTTAGCCAACCTTTCTTTATTACCATTCTTTCTATAATATTTTTATCAACGATTTTATCGACGGGCAGACCATTAGCTACATTGTAAAAATTAATTCTAAATGTGGCGGAATCTATAGTAACGCCGCCGCCCAAATAAATATGCACACTTTGAATTCTCGAAACCTTGTTTTTGATATTAATGAATTTAGCAAATTCAATTATGTCATTTGAGGCTTTGCTTTGGGCAGTTCCCCATAAGAAAGGATTATGAGATTTTGTGCCAATTTTTCTTTGCTTTAACTCTTTGCTTTTAATAACAATCTCTGCCAACTGCGTTGTCTTTGATTTAAGTACAAAAACATGGATTGAAGAATGAACAATAGATTGAATAGGTACATTTAATTCTTCAAAACCTACATAAGAAAATGTCAACGTATCTTTTAAAAATTGTTTTGGAATTTCTACACCAAACTGTCCGCTTTCATTAGAAACGGTACCAACACTTTTTAATTTAATACCAACATTTACATAGGATAGAATTGATGAATCGGATTGTTTAACGGTCCCCCCAATTTTAATTTGCCCAAAAGAAGCATAAGTAAAAGTCAGGAATAAAAATAAAAAGAAAACTTTCATTAGGGTAATTGTTTTTACTTGCATACAACGTGGGGTTTGAGAAATAAAGCCAATAAAGAAAATTAAATGTTTCGTAATTACTTAAATGCTAAAAGTATAAGTTTGGTTGCCTGCAGGATATCAAATTTTTAAAAAAATGTTTGCGTGAATTAAGGTGTTATAAGTGGAGTATGTCAGCCGAAAACAGAAGTTGGATAATGAAGAAATGCTGATGGCTTGTTCGCAGCCCTGTCATAACGGAACCGCATGTTATGGCAAGTGGTTTTTGTTTTCGCTGTTTACCCTGGCTGATCGTATGCTTACAGGAGAAAATATAAAAAGGAAAAATTTTAATTAAAAGATTGTCTAAATTCCAAAGGCGAAACGTTTGTTTTGGTCTTGAAAAGTCTGCTAAATGATTGTGGATGTTCAAAGCCCAATTCGTACGCAATTTCACTGACTGATAAATTTGTCGTAGATAATTTTTCTTTGGCTTTTTCAATCAACTTATCGTGTATGTATTGTTGTGTGCTTTGTCCTGTCAATACTTTCAGTAAACTGCTTAAATATTTTTGCGAAACATTTAATTTATCTGCAACGTATTGAACCGTCGGCAAACCTTTTGAAACCAAATCATCAGTATTAAAGTAATCAGTCAATATTTTTTCCAAACGTTCAAAAATTTGATGATTGGATTTTTCTCTTGTGATAAACTGACGATTGTAAAAGCGTTCGGAATAACTAAGTAAATTTTCAATGTGAGTAAGAATGATTTGTTTACTACTATATCTGTCAATGTTTGAATGATATTCTTGCTTAATGTTCTCAATAATGGCATTTATCGTTTTTTCTTCTTTTTCGGAAATAAACAAAGCTTCATTAATGGAATAATCAAAAAAATCGTATTGCTTAATGGTTTTTGCAAGCGATGTGTTCCATAAAAAATCAGGGTGAATGAGTAATATCCAACCTGAACGTTTAGCAGTTGGAGTGGGACTGGGTTCAATTCTGAAAACCTGGTTAGGCGAGGCAAAAAACACCACACCACCGTCAAAATCGTATTCCTTTTGTCCGTATTTCATTCTGGCATTCACACCTCTTTTTATAGAAATTTGATAGAAATCAAATACCCAATTTGTTTCGCTAATATCAACAGGCCGTTGAATTTCAGCATAATTTACCACGCTGATAAGCGGATGCCCGGGCTGTGACAAACCTCTCAGCCTATGAAATTCGCTGATTGTTTTTATTCTTTGTAACTGCCTTTGTTCCATAATGCAAAGTTAGAAATTGTTTACTAAGAGTAATATTTATTACCTCCGTACCTTTCCCTAAAAGTGTCATTTTGCATTGATTAGTCGATCCCAATTTTTAAAAGCAAATTTTTCTTTATCCTCTTTTGATAGTTCAGTTGCTTCTAAAAAATTACGGGCATCTCTGCCGGGACGGTATTGATAAGGATAGTCGGCGGAAAAGAGTATACGATCTATTCCGATGATTTCAATCGAACGTTGCAGATAAGAATGGTTGAACATTCCGCTTGAGGTTACATACAAATTTTGACGAACGTAATCAATAAACGGTCTATCAAGTTTGGCGGCTCTATTTAATAAAGCCAATCTTTCTGTATAAAACAAAATTACTTCCCCCCAATGTCCGAGAATAATTTGAAGATTTGGGAAACGGTCAAAAACTTTGGCTAACACTAACCGAACAAATTGGATTCCCGCTTCGTAATGCCAGCCAAGTCCAAAGGTTGAAAACGCAAGATTGGTGAAGTCGTCAAATCCTGAATAATAAATATCTCTTACTGCTTTTTGTGGGATTTGAGGGTGAATGAACAACGGAACGCCAAGCGTTTCTGCACATTCAAACAGTTCCCAATAATCCTTATGGTCTAAGTTTTTTTCCCTGGTTCGGCCGCAGAGCATTGCACCTTTTAAGCCAAGATTTTTTACTGAACGTTCCAACTCTTTTGCAGATTCTTTTGGTGCAAACATGGGCAACGCTGCAAATCCCTGAAACCTGTCTGGTGTTTTTCTGATAATTTCAGCTACATAATCGTTTGTTTGAATAGCAAGATCGATACTTTCTTTTCCTAAATTATGCAGGCTCGGACTTGTGAGCGAAAGCACTTGCATATTTATGCCTGTCTCGTCCATAAGATTAAGACGGGTATTACCAATTTCATCTAAACGATTTTCAATTTCACCAAAATGTAGCTTTTGTGTTGGGTCGTCATTGTCTGAATATTTTTTCCATTCATCTTTGACTTCTTTTGTCAGAAAATGTTCTTCTATTGCTATTAGTTTCATTGTACTTTTTTTTTGTTGGTGCAAAATTCAGTACAATTTAAAAAACAGGCGTAACCAAATGTCAGATTGTTGTAGTCAAAAAGGAAATGTCCTTATTTGGGATGATGGACTTTTTTATTTTTTTCTCGTCTTGGTCTTTTGTCCCAACAACACTAACAATACAGTAATATTTTTCATAGAAACAAAGTTTTATCATTACTAATTTAGTGATAAGGATGTGCTTTCAGAAAGTACGAACTATCCTGGCTTTGCTCCAAAGAAATATCACTACTGATTTTGAATGTCTTGATTCGTTTTTCCGCAATACATATTTGCCTTTAAATTCATTGGATAGATACACCACTCCCGCTATCCGTAGAAAGATTAAATAAAACGTAGTGTTATGTTAATCATGAATTGACGGATACAATTTTTTCAGTTTCACTCTTGCTTCCTTATTTGTAAACTGCCAATTAATTTTACTGTTTTTATTATTCCTGTTTGATTGCCATGCTTGAACCTCATCTCTAATT
>DATCFI010000215.1:0-7757 GCA_036509585.1 Hanamia sp.
CTGAAACTTTTTTGTAAATTCTATTAAACTCATTCCTGTAAACATGGCTAATAATTTTAGCTCAAATATACTAATATTATTAGCTTAAAACAAATACTATTCAATTCATCACGACCTATCTGCTTTATTCTAAAAATTAAAACTTGTAATGCCGCGAATATTTACCCCTACCCAGGATCCATATAACGAGATGGCATCGCCCAGCATGATCAATACCGGAAGCATGAAAGTGGCGGCCAAAACCCTTGTTACCACCAGGTATTTAAATGGGTTGGTGCCGCTTACTTCCATAGCGTCTATTTGTTCGGTTACCCTCATAGAACCTAGTTCTGCCCCGATGCTGCTTCCGATTTTGCCGGCAAATATTAGCGCAAAAATTACTGGCCCTATTTCCCTTACTATCGCAATGCCTACGATTGCAGGCAATTGAGATTCCACGCCGTAGTCCACCATGGATGGTCTTAATTGCATCGTTAACACCAGTCCAAGAATAAAAGCAGTTAAAGCTATCAAGGGAAATGATTTATAACCGATAATGAAGCATTGCCGGAGAAATTCAGCAACTTCCTGGCGAGGTTTAAAAGTTTGCTTGAAAAAGCGGCTCACAAATCTTGACATATCGCCTGCTTCTTCAAAAAATAATTTCGGGTTGGCCTCAATTGTCATAATTTTTTACGGCTGAAGTTTTAAGGATGTATTTTTATAACCAGTCCTGTTTCCATCAGCCAATAATTGCCTCAAAGATTTAGATAATTCCGCGGGTATCCGATGAATACAATCAGCAGATTAACTGATTGGTATCAATGTATTTACAAAGTCTTTGTCGGATTGATTGAAGCGCAATTCTTAAATGTCCATTGCATTTTGCGCTATTTTTTTCTGCTGACGCGGGTGTGTCATCATTTAATTTATAGTATGATTTCTAACGAAGTGTCTGATTTTATTTGCTTAAACAGCCTTTCTACATCCTCTTTCCTGCACAACCCTGTGCCATTGTTCAAAGTGGCTGCGGTGCCACAGGCTACGCCGTATTGAATGGCTTCCTGCAAACTTTTTCCCTTTGAAATAGAAAAAACGATTCCTGCAACCATGCTGTCGCCCGCGCCAACAGTGCTCTTTATTTTTACTGTAGGCGCAGAAATTTTAAATACCAGGTCTCTTGAAACCAGCATGGCACCCGAAGCGCCCAGCGACACCACTACTATTTCGCATTTTCCTTTGTTGATTAAATTCATTGCCGCAGGTTCTATTTCATCAGATAACAATTCCTCTTTTCCTACCAATCTGCTCAGCTCGCCTATGTTTGGTTTTATCATGTAAACGCCTTCTTCCAATGCGGGGTGCAGCGCTTCTTCAGTGCTGTCAACAATTAGTTTCCTGTTTCCTTTTTTGGCGATTCCTGATATTCTTGCAAAAATATCTAAAGGAACACCGGGCGGTAGGCTTCCACTGGCAACAATAAATTTAGAATCGTTCTCTTCTATCATCTGTAAACATTGCTGCCATTCATTTTCAAATAATTCAGGGCCGGGCATATCAAACCGGTATTGAAGGTTAGTAGCCCTGTCCAGGACAATCATATTTTCCCTCGTTTGGTGTTTTGTTTCAAAAGTGAGTACGGAAAGATTTTCTTCTTCCAAAAGAAGATTCAAAAATTTCCCTGAATAGCCGCCGGATGGATAAATAGCGATGGCTTCGCCACCAATTTTTTTGATAGCTCTCGCCACATTGATTCCACCACCGCCCGGCTCAAAAACCGGCGCAGCGCACCTGAGTTTCTTATCCGGTTTGAGTCTGCTTATAGATGTGCTTTTATCAATACACGGATTAAAAGTGATGGTAATAATATCCGTCATAGCGCTGATTTTTAGTGAAATTTTTTAGAAGAAACCTGGTTTTTAGAGGAACACCGGGTGCGTTTTAAATTATCGCCGGTTCGTGAGACACGAACCGTGGCGTCGATGGTGATAATATCCGTCATGGCACTGATTTTTTAGAAGAAAAACTATTCACTTAACGCGTCTTCAAAAGCAAATTCGCTTAAATTATTGGCCTTAATGTGCAGGGAATCCAGTTTGGCGGACAATTGATTCTTTAGTTCTTTCTTTTCATGGAGCCAATCGTTTTCAATTTCTTTTAATAATTGCTTTTCAGATTTATCCAATTCATCTATGCCAAAGGTTTGCAGCAGGACGAGCGCTCCACATTTATCGCGAAAATCACTGAATAATTTCAGGCATTCATCAATTGCTTTTTCGTCAAATAAGTTCGTTTGCTGTTCAGTAATGAAAGGCTTAATAAACGCGTAATTGTAATAAATGTCTTCCATGAATTTCCGGGCGTTATCCAGACTGTAATCGTCTAAATGACCGGATATAGTCTGCAGTTCATAAAGCGTATAATGAATAAATTTATGGATAGATTTTTTGGTGAGCTTATCAGGAAATGCGGCGATGATTTCTTTTTTATCATTAAAAAAATCGTAGTCCGCAACTATGAAATCTTTGCTTATTTTTTTCCAGAATTCTAATTCCCTTTCTAACATATTCACATAACGAGCAGGAAGATTACCGGAAGATTTTTTTACATATTCACTCATCATTTTCAATTGTAATTGCAGATTTTGGATGACACCGAAATATCCATATATCGTTTTCATCCGTTTGGTTATCCGGTAAGACAGTCCATCCTCTGATTCCATGTTTAGTAAATGAAGAAAAACCTTGAGCTTTTTTATTTCGCTTCTGAATTCAAGGATATCTTCTGTTTCAAAGGTATCGATGGCTTTACGGAAATGCCTGGCAATTTTTTTAAACTTGTCTTCAATAAATTCATCGATTTCTTCTTTTTTCATAAAATGATTTTAAGCCTGTATAAATGGTTGTTTTATTTTCCAATAACATGTTGAATGAGTAGTTCATATAATTTTACAAGAATGGAAACAACTGCATTTTTAAGTAATGGCAAACCGGTTACCATCAATGCAATAGTCATTAACCATGCAAATTCTTTTTCAATTTTTAACCGCCTGATATCATGATTTAATGTTTTCATTTCATTCAAATTTGTGAGACCAAAATTAGCAATAGCATATACCGACTGCAATGATTATGGTCATTAAAAGGGCTGATATTAATTTGTTAAAATAAAAAAAGGCGGGTATAAAATGCTCTTGCGTTGTATAATCAGATTATACTCTGCAATTGGCAAAACCGTGAACGATTTATCTCAAAAAATTGACAAATTCTCTTGCAGAGTATAAGATCAGGGAATTTTAATTGCCACGGGTTTCAACCCATGGATAATGAAATGTATTCAAGGGCTTTAGCCAAAATATATTGATTCCTTATAGTAGATTGCCTTTTAACTTTTGGCTAAAGCCGGGAACCACAACCCCACTAAAGTTAGTGGCATCCGATAGCTATCGGATTGATACACAACAACTCACTGATTTACCCCTTAAGAAGTATAGCAAAAAAGTATTCTATTGCATTTGAGAATTTTCTTGTTGTTCCATAGGAACGGAATTGTATTTATGATAAGTATCAAATACAACAATGATTTCTGTCAGCCTTTTTTCGATCCTTTGGAATAATTTTAGACTCATTTTCAGCACATTTTTTTCATTAAAAATCAATCTCGCTGAATAAATCTGAAAAGTTTCCTTACATGAATTATGATTTAAAAACAATTGCTTCGCAAACAAAAGAACAGGTTTTATCCACGCTGCAAACGAATATGGATGTCGGCCTTACCTCAACAGAAGCCGGCAAACGCTTGAAAGAGAATGGCCTTAATGTGATTCCATCTCATAAAAAAGAAGCCTGGTGGCAAGACTTGCTGCAACATTTTAAAAGTCCTTTGGTTATTCTTTTATTAATTGCTGCGGGCATTTCATTTTCCATTTCAGAAAACATCAATGCCTCGATTATCATCCTGATTGTGATAGCGAGTGTACTAACTGATTTTTTCCAGGAAAGTGATGCGAGGAATGCCGCGGAAAAATTAAAGCAAACTGTAAAAAGCAAAGCCACCGTGATTCGCAATGGGGCAGAAGAAGATATTTTACCACAGGATATATGCCCCGGCGATATGGTATTATTAAATGCGGGTAAAATTGTTCCGGCTGATGTGCGGATTCTGATGGCGAAAGATTTTTTTATCAATCAATCATCTCTTACCGGTGAATCTTTTCCCGGCGAAAAACATGCTGATCCCGTTGCCGGCGCCACCAACGATTTGAGTACAATGGATAATATGGCATTTATGGGTTCCAGTGTTATCAGCGGAACGGCAAAAGCGGTAGTGGTTAAAACCGGCGCCGGTACTGAGTTTGGAAAAATAGCCGAAAAATTAATCGGGCGCGAAGTAGAAACTGATTTTAGCCATGGTATGCGTGAGTTTGGCTATTTGATTATGAAAGTAACCATCGCGCTGGTGTTGTTTATTTTCCTGATCAATGCGCTGATGAAGGAAAATATACTGGAATCTTTCATGTTCGCTATTGCGATTGCTGTGGGGCTTACGCCCGAATTGCTTCCGATGATTATGTCGCTTACCATGTCTAAAGGTTCTTTGCAAATGGCTAAAAAAGGCGTAATCGTAAAACATTTATCCGCCATTCCTAATTTTGGCAGCATGGAAGTTTTGTGTACCGATAAAACCGGAACCTTAACCGAGGATAAAATAAAACTGATAAGATGTGTGGATGTTTCAGGTAATCATTCAGATAAAGTTTTTCAATTGGCTTATCTCAATAGTTCGTTTCAAACCGGCATAAAAAATCCACTGGACGACGCCATTCTTATGTTTCAAAAGTTGGACATTTCTTCGTGGCATAAAATAGATGAGATACCTTTTGATTTTTACCGGAAACGTATGAGCGTAGTGGCTGAGCAGAATAAAGAAGTGACGCTCATTTGCAAAGGCGCGCCCGAAGAAATATTGAAAGTATGTATTCAGGATAAAGATTTTTTAGCGGCGGCGGTAAAGCAATATGAATTGCTGAGCGCTGACGGTTTTCGGGTGCTGGCAATCGCCGTGAAAAACGTTACCGGCCCGCAACAATTTTCAAAGCATGATGAATCTTTGCTTTCATTTGAAGGTTTTGTAGCATTTTTGGATCCGCCCAAAGAAGATGCGGGTGAAGTAATTAAAGCGCTTGCTGATATTGGCGTGGAAGTAAAAATTATTACAGGCGATAATCACCTTGTAACGGAAAAAATATGCAGGGAAATTAACCTTCCAATAAAAGGCATGATGCAGGGATATGAAATGGATACACTCACCGATGACGCGCTTAGAAAAAGAGTATTGAATACGACAATATTCACCCGCTTTTCGCCCGACCAAAAGAACCGGATTATTAATGCGCTCAAAGCGCACCACCATGCCGTAGGTTATATGGGCGATGGCATTAATGACGCGCCTTCATTGAAGGCCGCCGACATTGGTATTTCCGTAAATAGCGCAACCGATGTGGCCAAAGAATCTGCTGATATTATTCTTACAGAAAAAAGTTTGTTGGTGCTGAAAGAAGGAATATTGGAAGGAAGGAAAACTTTTGGCAATACCATGAAGTATATCCTGATGGGGCTTAGTTCCAATTTTGGCAACATGTTTTCGGTAGCCGCCGCTACTTTGTTTTTGCCTTTTTTGCCTATGCTTCCGGTGCAGATTTTAATCAATAATTTTTTATACGACACTTCGCAAGTTACCATTCCATCCGACAATGTGGACGAGACTTATACCAATCGCCCCCAACGGTGGAACCTGAAAATAATTTACCGCTATATGTTCATCTATGGCATTACCAGTTCCGTTTTTGACCTCATTACTTTCTGGCTGCTATATAAATATTTCTCGGTAAATGAAGCACAATTCAGGACGGGATGGTTTATGGAATCGCTTGCTACACAGATTTTGGTCGTATTTATTATTCGTACCCAGCATATTCCTTTTTATAAAAGCAGGCCTTCAGGAAAACTGGTTCTCAGCGTAGCCGTTTGCCTTATTATTGGCTGGCTGCTACCGTATCTTCCTTTTGCTGAAAGGATTGGTTTTGAAGTATTGCCTATGCACATCATCGCATATATTATTGTGCTTGTAATTATTTATCTTTTTAGCGCTGAACTGGTGAAGCGGTTTATCTACAGAAAAACTGCAAAAAAATGAGCCATTATGCTTATTACTAAAATTTGAAAAAAAATGACTTTATGGGCCATGCCTATTTTTCTAAAATGACTTTATTTTTATTGCAAAATCGCTTAATCTTGATTTTAATACACCATTAAAATTCTCTTCCGTTATTTTTATCTTTTCAGATAATTTTGGGCTCCATGCTTTATTATCCAAATTTACCAGGGAAGTAGAGAAAGCTTCCGTAGTTTGAACGAATTTACCTCCCAAACCTACAGCCTCCCTCAATACTTTTGCATAACCATATTTATTATTCTTTTCCTCTGCCTTAGTTTCGCAAGTAACAGCAAAGTGAATATTTTTTGAGGCTTTGATACATTTTTTAAGGGCGTTTCTTAAAGGCGAAATTAAAAGGCCACCCCAAACCGGACCTAAAATTATGACATCGCTATAATCTTCCATTTCTTTGTTTGAAATATTTGTCGGGATACCTATTTTCATTAACGATAGTAAAAACAGCACTGCAAGGCTATCAATTACAGGGATTATTTTTTTCGAATTACAAGCTAATTCGTTAGACAATTTTTCAGCAATAAACTCGCTGTTGCCGGTTTTTGAATAATACAATATCAAATACTTTTTCATTGGTATATTTTTAGCCTTTGGTTTTATTAAAAGAAGAAATAGGATTTTCTGTTCACTAAAAAAGGCTCTTCGTTAAAAATAGAGGAAACTAAAGAGCATAAGGTAATAAGGTTTGATTCTAATAATGCGTTTGATGGTTACTAAGGTTAATATGGTTACTAAGGTTAATAAGGTCTTAATGAAGCCGGCTTTAGAAAAGACACTAAGCAACCTTATTACCTTAGTAACCTGGAATAATAAAATCACTGATTCCCCAAAGGGGTTCTACGAACAACTTTATTAGCTTATTTTCCATACATAATGACGAAGAACCATAAAAAGAAAAAATCTCAATATTTCTTCGTTTGCTGATGCGGAATTTCCTTCTTCCCGCGTTTATGAAATCAATGGCGCCATCTTATATTGTTTTAATTTCCAAATGAAATCATGGTCTCGCTTTTTTAATAAAATAAAGAGGGCAATCGCCATGCAAACTGTTGAAGAGAACCAGAAAATATGCCGGGCTAAAGAATCAAAAAAAACTACAAAATGACTTTTTCCGCAAACCAAAAAAGAATGAAAAATTTGCGTGTTCTTTTTCGATTATTCAATACAAAAAAAAGTATTTGAATAAAGTTCTCCACCTTTGAAACGAAGCAGGAACCTTCAGTTCTTCAAAAAGAAAAAACCACATTATTTGTCCGTTTGCTGACGCGGAATTTTTTCTTCACCTGTTTTTCAAGAAACTGTCTCCTCTTTCTTTTGCCTCTTCTTTTCCATAAATTTTTCAATCAGGTCGGGTACTTTCTCAAATGCGGCGCCAAGGCCTTTATTGGTATGTGTAGGGATAAAAGAATAGGTATATACGTTTAGGCCACCCAATAATTAAAAAAGAGCTATTTTAGCTCGATGGATAAAAAGTTTAAATTTGTAGGAGTGAACTCAATCAAATTTAATCGGCAATTTAAAGACGAGGCAAGTTGTTTTGAATATTT
>DATCFI010000216.1:0-12797 GCA_036509585.1 Hanamia sp.
AAATATTCAAAACAACTTGCCTCGTCTTTAAATTGCCGATTAAATTTGATTGAGTTCACTCCTACAAATTTAAACTTTTTATCCATCGAGCTAAAATAGCTCTTTTTTAATTATTGGGTGGCCTAAACGTATATACCTAAAATCTTATTCCACCAAATAGATTTTAAATTGGCAAAAAATAATTTATAAATATGAAATCCCAAATAAGGAAATAATTTTGTGCAGCTCTTAAACTTCTCCCAAACCTCATCTTTAAGAAAATCACTTTTTAAACCAATGTAAAACCATTGAGCTACTTTGCTTTCATGATTTTCTATGTCATTTAACAGATACAGTTTTTTCCCAAAAAGCCATTTGACAAATTGTACTCTTGCAGCAATCTTCTTCTTTACTAAATCGGGATCGGAATTTGTTGAGATATTGGTTCCTGAATTGCGCCATGAAATTCTACTATCATTTATTAGTAAAATTCTGCCACCTTCAGCAAACTGAATTATCGAAGCATCATCACTTGACCATGCCAAAGGAAAATCTACAAAGCCGTTTTTTTTCAAATAAATTTCTCTACTGAAGACGTAGTTTGTGATTGCATTTATGTATTTGTATTGCAGTCTGTTTTCAAGAAATGAGACTGATGTTTCAGAATCGGGATAAATAACTTCATCCAACAGGTTATTGTCTTTGTCCACTATATTCAAATTGAATCTATATACATTGTGGACTGACAGATTCCGCTTATAAAAACATTCCACGGCATTTTCTTCCATCATATCATCATCAGAAAATAACCAAATCCACTCCTCATCACCGATCATATTGATACATCTTTCCCATTGCTTTACCAATGATGAGCTGCCAAGATTATTGTCAAATTTTTTATAATGAAAATTGGGATAAGAAAGATAATTTTCAACGATAATATCTATATCCTCGTAACTGTTATCATTCCCGACATACACATTAAAGCGTTTATCGGTTTGATTAAATATGGATTGAAGGCTTTCATTAAGAAAAGCCATTTTATAAGCAGGAATTATAATAGCAAGTTTGATCAAGAATCTTGAGAAGGATAGGCAACAATTGCAAACTGCAGAAACTCCATATCGGCAATCTTATTATTTAATAAAAAGTTCAGTCTTTTAAATAACCTGTACCGTTTCTTATATCCCTTTAAGGAATTAATCCCTTCTATTGTTTTAATGAAGAACCCCGAATCGGCAAACAACCTTTCAATACTTTTTTTTGTAAAAAACCTTAGATGAGTAGCATCGAAAATTCCTGACCTGGTATAATGGAAATCCTTTTCGATCAGGATATGTTTCACAGCTTCAAAATATCTTATATTGGGGATAGAACATACCACACAACCATTTTGATTTAATATTTTCTTGCACAGTTGTAGTGCGGCCATTGGCTCAATTAAATGTTCCAATACATCATTGAATATAATACAGTCAAAACGCTGATCCTCTAAATCCAGGTTATCATCAAAATAATTACAAAAAACCCTGTCCAATTTTTTTTTGGCTAAATCAGATGCTTCCTTGTTAGGCTCAATGCCCCAAACAACAATACCTTTCTTTTGTTTTAGCAGCATCCCGAAATTCCCTGAACTACATCCCACATCCAGAATAAACTTAGCAGTCTCCGGAATCAATTCCGCCATTTCAGGCCTTGCATGCTGATAATAATCTTCTTCCTTATTGTTATAATCAATTATCATTTAATCCTTTTAATCTTAATTTTTTCAACCTGCTTTCCCCATGTTCTATCTTTCATTTTTAATAATAATCTCTTCGATTGTTCTTCTCCAAGAGATTCATTTCGGGCAAATTTCAGCATAACTTCTCCCATATCATTTTCACTATCAATTATTCCCTCCAAACCTTTCAATAGAAATGGTATCTCTCCTACCTCAGTTCCAATAAATGCACAGCCCGATAGTATGGCTTCGCTTAGTACAATTGGACCGCTTTCCTTTCGACTGCTACAAACAACAATTTTTGCATGATTATATTTCGTAACTAATTCTTTTGGACCTGCAGGCCCGGACCAAATTACTGAATCCATTATTCTGTTGTCAATAAATTTTTCCTCCCACCTTTCCTGGTATTCCTTCGAACAAGGGCCTGCAATTTCAAGTTTCCAATTAGGCAATTGATTGGCAATTTTTAACCAGGTATTTAATAATATGTCAGCGCCTTTTTCTTTATCATCTACCCTGCCAACAAATAAAAATTTATTGGCCTTTTCCGTGTATGGTATTTTTTTTCCATGGTAAATATCCAACGGGCAATTCGGAATAAACACAAGCTTTGAATTTAAATGAGGATTGTTTATAAGCATATCTTCATAAATCTTCTGGTTTTCGCAAATGATTTTATCGAAAAAGAAATAAAGCAACCTGTCTTTAAATTGCTGTTTAACCGATACTTTTTGTGCTGATCTTTCCAAAAGTGTGCCATCAGATTTTATAATTACAATGGCTTTCCTACCTTTTAACCATCTTGTTATTTTGAATTGCCTCGCGCCTTTGTAAGCATTACCATAAAAAGGATATAATATTAATACAGCCCCTAAAGTTGCCGCCTTTTTACACGCATTTATATACCATTGTGGATCGGTTACGATTTTAGAGTAATCAGATTTTTTAAAGAAAGCATCATTTTCATTGAGGTGTTTACCAAATAATTCTATTTGAATGTGACGCCCAATTTCTATTTGGCTATGATTAGGCCTTGCAATTAATATTGCATTTTTATTATAAAGCTTTTGCGCAAAAGCATTTGGCAATTGAACCACATCTTTCATCCAATGCACATCACTTGCAGGTTCAAATACAATTACAACATTGTCTGTTTCATTTTTTTTCAAACTTTATTTCATTTTATTTTTTTCTCCTAATAAAATATGTTTTAGCCATCCAATTGACTTTTTATTCAACCTGTATTTAGGATCATTCATTATTGCTTTTGAGGCAAGCAGAAAATTTTTTAACCGTCCTCTGTCACCTCTGTTAATCGAACCATTTAATAAGGGCCATTCATAATCCATGCTTCTTCTTTTTGCAAGATTTTCTAACGGTGTTCCACTCTGAGAATTCCAAAATGCTTTAAACATTTTATTAAATTCCCAAAAAAAAAATTCTGATTCTTTTACAGTCTTTGAATCTTTATGCAATCTGAAAAACGCAAGCACATCGGGTAGATAGCACACTTTATTATTATAGAGAAGGTACTTGTAAAAATGCTCCTGATCAAAACAATATCGGTAATCAATATTGAATTCTCCTACTTTCTTTACTATTTCAGTTCTTAGCCATACTCCGGGTTGGTGATAAATAACTTCACTATCATTTTTTAATAGTTTTTCTATTTCAAGATTTTTATTGACCCATAAATCTTCTATTCCTTCCTCATTAATATTGCTTACAGTACCTGCCACTATTCCCGTTACTATATCTGCGAATGCTTCAGCTATTTTATATAAAGCTCCTTCTGCCAAATAATCATCACTATTAATAAAATTAAAGACTTCACCTGTGCAAAATTGTAATCCCTTATTAATTGCATCCGCCTGACCTCTATCCTTTTCGCTTATCCAATATTTCAAACGATGTTCATACTTTTTAATAACATTTACTGTACTATCTGTACTGCCTCCATCAATAATAATATATTCAAGGTTTGGATAGTTTTGATTGAGAACAGATAAGATTGTTTGTTCAATAAATTGTCCCTGGTTGTAAGAAGGGGTGACTATTGATATTTTAGGAAAATCCATTAGGCAGAATAACAGTAAATAAAGAAATAATACGAATTTCTATTTTCGATTTTCATTCACCGCTTCGATAAAGCTCTTTTTATATTTAAGAGAAAAGGCGGTATCAATAATTTGATTTGAGATTTCATCCTGGCCTTTTGTATTTCTTTTTTTGTGGGAACAATAATTTGTGATTGCAGGTATTGCTTTTGCTTTTCCACATAAGCACATGGTATTTCAGAAAAAGTTTCAATTTTATTTTTTATCAACCTTTCATAATAATCCTGGTAAAATCTTTTTAACTCAGGATGGTTTTCAAAAGTATAGCGGTTGTAATAGCCAGACATTTTTTCTGGTTCCTTAAATTTAAAATTACTAAAATGATAAAAATATAAAGGGGAGCCATCGCCCATTTTAAAAGTATTATTTTCCGCTTCCACGATTTTTCTTTCATGCAGGTTCCAGGGAGCTGCGTTCAAACCCAAATCTTTTAAAATCTTCACCTTCTCATAAAAAAGAGGTACTAAGTTGATCCACAACTGGTCAACAAAAAAACCGTTTAAAGTATCATGGAAACCTACTGAAAGAATTCTTTCTTCCCACCAATCGAGGAAACCGCCGGGGACTGTACAATTCCTGTGAATTCCAATAAACCCCAGGTTGTACAAGCCATAGTTTAAAAAATTATTTTCGCCCGGGCCTTTCCCATCAAGACCAATAGGGCTTTGAATGTGTGGTGTCAGTAAAATGTCATTGTCTTTAAAAGCGTCTTCCAATATTTGTAATGAATAATAAACTGAAATATCCGGATCAAGGTAGCAAACAGTGTTTAATTCAGGATCCTGGTTAAAAATATATTTAAAATAAGATGCTTTTACGCTTGTATTAAATTCTACAATAGAATATTTTTTCCAAAGGCCTTCAAAGTCCCTAATACCGATTTGCGCTACCGGCAAAATGATATAAGGTTCAAAAGATTGACAATCAATTTCAGTATTTAATTCATCAACCAGCCCAATTATAAATTTATATCCGGGATTAAACTTCCTAAGGCTGTCGCCTAAAGTTTTTGCCTGGGCGAGATAGTTATTGGAACAAAGTGTGAAAAAAGTAATCAAAGAAATTTTATTGATTCAGGCAACAGAAACGATTATAATTTTTTAGTTGGCATTTATTTACGAAAAGTAAATTTTCTAACAAGCCAATTTCCCAATTTATAAGATTTAGAATTTAAAACCTTTTGCTTTTCGTTTTTAGCATTTTGAATTTGATCTTTCAAGTCATTCATTTCCTTTTTGATAACATCAACGCCATTAAAAAGGGATGCACCAGGTAATTTATATTTTGTCAAATCAGCATTGCTGCAAATAACCAAATTAAAACAATCTTTGTTGTAAAAATCATCTTCATTTAATCCTTCGTAAATAGTAGTGTAGTTGCCATCGAACATTTTAAAACCGGATAGCATATCTGAAGAAAAAGAGTGAATCAATGAGCCTATAATAAATTTTTGAGAAAAGAAGTGATCATATTTAAAATATTTTTTTACCAAACTTCTTAACTCATCAAGAGATAGCTCTTTAATATGAAAAGGATTATGAGGTTCTCTCTGCCGGTATATATCCCGCTCAGGAGAAGAAAGCAACAGGCATCCATCTTCTTTTAATACCCGCAAAATTTCAAGCATCATTAAATCGTGCTCATTGTGATGTTCTATTGTTTCAAATGACACAACTACATCTACAGAATTGTCAGGTAATGGAATTTTACTTGTTGAGCCACATAAATATTCTAAATTATCTGCATTCTTATATTTTGTTTTTGCGTGCTCAATGGATTCTTGATTGATATCTACCCCAAAAACTTTTTTTGCATTCTTACTTAACAGAAAACTTCCGTAACCTTCGCCTGAAGCGATATCAAGAACAATCTTATCGCCCACAATTTGCTTTGCCACTGCATATCTGTGTAAATGCTCAATTACACCATGCAATAAATCTAAGCTCGTTACCAGCCTCTCACCTGTCCATTCCAAATCCGTCATATAATTTGCATTTTAATTAAGATTGGCAATTGGAATTATTGTCTCCTGATTTTGCCAAAAAATAATATCCGGTTTATCTCCAGGCTTTCTTCGGAAATGATGTCGAAATAATTTTCAAAAGTGTTCCTGAACCATTCTACATTATACCATTCCGGAACTTTCGTAACTTCTTTTTCGCCACTCCAAAGGCCTAATGGCATAAATTCAATCATTACATATTTGTTAGAATATAATTGAAGCCTTTCAAAAATAGCTGGCAATGTATAACTGCCGGTAAGAATTAAATGATGGGTTACAGCCAAAGCAACAGCAAGATCAGATCTCAGTCTTTTAGTAGTGCCAACAAGGTCCGGAGCAAACATAAAATTTAATAAAACGGTATGAACTTTCGCTTCTTTTCTTTCGAGGAACCTGTTATATGCTTTATCAATTGCGTTCTCATCATAATCCCCTAATATTATTCTTTCTATATTCAGACTCTCTGTAATCAGTTGAGAAAAATACCCTTCATTTCCGGCGAGATCGATAATTGATGTAATATTTCCTTCTTCCTTTATAATTTGCTTTATTCGAAGAAAACGTTTACTATAATTGATTTTTCCATCGCTTCTATAAAATTCCTGGTGATACTGTTGCCACACACTTTCTCTGTTTGGAATCGGAAGATTCTCAAGTAAATTTTTTACACTTTCAAATGGAATTAATTCTGATATTTTTTTTGCTTTCTCAGAATTACTGTTATAAGAAAATATTTGGGTGTTCCGTTTCAAATGTTTCTTAACGGTTGATTTTGATTTTTGAGTTATTGCATTTAAGAAATTTACTTTCTTTTTGGTTGAGAATAATGTCTTGGATCTTAGTTTAAAATAATATGGACCTCTATGCAAATGAAGCAATTCCATGAGTCCTGATTCCATTAAAGTTTGTGAAGGAATGGTAGCCATACCGGAAATAACGCTTTCCAATAATTTGTGTGCAATAAAATGTTTATTATCGCTCCAAAATAATAAAGGCATAACAACTGCATTCAAAAATTCTTCATAAGCTCCCCAGCACTGATCTTTTTCGATTTTCGGTGTGATACTTCCAATATCAACCCAAACGAGTTGAGTGCCTCTAAAAAGAACATTGAAAAGATGTGCATCTTTTAGCTGGTAATCATATTTATTGCAAATTTCATTAACTTCCAATATGGTCAGAGCTGCATTTCTAATCATGCTAAATGTCCACTCGTGCTGCAACGTGTGCAAAATTTTCTCATGTTCTAAAACTAATGAGTGCCCATTCAAATGAAAATCTGCTATTGTCGTTTCAGGAATTAATTTTTTATTTTCCAGTTCTTTAAATAACTCAGAATGTAATAAAGACAAACAATACTCTTTTTTGTTTTCCTGGATAGCACGATACACTTTCCCATCTGCAAAGAATACCCTCCCAAAATCATCCATCATTGACATTAGGGAAAACTCTATTTTACTTATCTCCTGCATGACATAATTTTATTTTATCACAAATTTTCCCAGGTATGTTTATAAAACACTTTTGATAATTCAGGATCCTGAATCGTTTTTCCTGTTCCATAATAATCATAATTCTCTATTGAAAATTTTGACGCACCCTGAACATAATCCAACATCTGATCATCTTTAAAAATGGCTATGTTCATTGAATACAGATCAGGTTTTATGTTGAGATGCTCATTTAATTTACATACTACCTTTGTGTTTTCTGAAGAAATATTAATAAGGGTATTGGTCGTATTGGTGTCAAACCTTAAATAACCTTCATCATTTAGATTATACACTCCAATGATAATCCTAATACCCTTCAAAATATTTTCTGTAAAATTTTTTATAGTCAACTCAAAGCTTATTTTTTCTCCCAGCTTTTGAACACTACTTTGAACATTGTTCTCAGT
The DNA here is from genome assembly GCA_036509585.1 of Hanamia sp. Taxonomy (GTDB): domain Bacteria; phylum Bacteroidota; class Bacteroidia; order Chitinophagales; family Chitinophagaceae; genus Ginsengibacter. Next base: position 7,725 of record DATCFI010000216.1, read on the forward strand.
TAGGATATCAATCCTGGACACCCTGCAATCCCCGCTGCCCTTTCTATTATTATAATTAGTAAGATCAATACTATTTTCCTGGTTTGCAAGCTGGTATTGCCTGATAGTATTTTCAATATCGCTGATGATTGTAATTTTTCCGTTTTTCAATAACATTCCACTATCACATAAATTAGTTACTGCTGCCATATTATGACTTACAAATAGAACAGTCCTGCCTTCTTTGCCACTCACTTCTTTCATCTTACCTAACGCTTTTTTTTGAAATTCTGCATCGCCAACCGCCAGCACTTCATCTACGATTAAAATTTCGGGTTCTAAATGCGCGGCTACTGCAAAGGCAAGACGCACCAGCATACCCGAAGAATATCTTTTTACCGGTGTATCAATATACCGTTCTACTCCGGCAAAGTCCACTATCTCATCAAACTTGCTTTTGATCTCTTGTTTGGTCATGCCGAGGATGGCGCCGTTTAAAAAAATGTTTTCGCGTCCCGTCAATTCAGGATGGAAACCGGTGCCTACTTCCAATAAAGATGCCACGCGGCCTTTTATTTTTATCTGCCCGGTGGTGGGTGAGGTGGTGCGGCTCAATATTTTTAAAAGAGTGGATTTTCCTGCGCCGTTGCGGCCAATGATGCCGAGCACTTCGCCTTGTTTTACTTCAAAATTAATATCACGTAACGCCCATACATACTCGCTAACTCCTTTTACCGAACGGTCGTTGGCTTCGCCTATTTTCAAATAAGGGTCTTCCCGGCGGCGAATGGTAGTCTGGTACCAGCGGTTGACATCGTGGCTGAGGGTACCAAGGCCTACGTTGCCGAGGCGGTATTGCTTGGAGAGGTTTTCTACTTTTATGACTATATCACTCATTACAATTGTTCAATTAAAGGAAACAAATACACAAATTATTATGACCGAATCAACGCATTACAGTGTATCCATGAAATTGCGCTCCACCCTCCTAAAGATGAGTAAAACTTCCTTCTTTGAATAAGGCATTAGCGAAAAGCCTCCATAGAAAGAGAGTACCATTTGCTTTTCCCAAAATCTTCCCCAGGCAAGAGGCCATTCTAGCTCAATTATAAAAACTCCCGGTAATCCCTGCCGGTTTCCAGCGCATTATGTTGACCGGTTTGTTCTGAGTCGTATCTTTATAATACCGGATACTCAATGCAACCAAAGCGACACATTTCGAACTGGTAACATTTTCAAACACGATTTCCTGGCCTGGCATTAACTCATTAACATAAGGAATGCTAAAGTTGGTGGTGCTGCTACGATGCGCCACTTCTTTATTTAAATCAATAGTGGCCACAATATATTGAATTATTACCTGTGCCGTTTCTTTGGGCGCTTTTATAGCTTTTACCGGGTTAAACCCAGGCCATTGTAATACCAGGTTTCCTCCATCAATTCGGCTTACCGGTACCTCTATTCCAATTATATTTTTAAAATTAACCTCATCATTAAAAGAAATCCCGTCAAAAAAAGGAATTTCATTCACCGGTGCCGGATCTTTTAATGGGTTTCCTTGCAGCCATTGCCTGAAAGCGCCATCCACTTTATAGATGACAGAGCGACCCGCAGGCTGCTGTGGCATTAACTTACTAAACATTGATCTCGCAACAGCGGAGCTTTTTACTGCCATTCCAAAATCGGTGGCTGCTTTTTTAGTCGCCTTTGTTTGCCTTACCCGCGCGGGAACTGTCCTGATACAATGAATCCCTTTCCACTGGTAGTAAATAATATTTTCTACAGTGCCTCTTAGTTTAATGTTAGTTTGTTTCCCCATGTTTTATAGGTATTTGCTACATATTTGCTCCGCCCTTCCTCCGTCAATTGACGGACTTGGCAGGAACGAAAAGCGAAGCAGGCCCCTTCTGAATCCGATAGAATTATGAATACTTTTCTTTTTTAAATCAAGGCACCAGGTTAACGAAGAAAGATAAGAGACTTTTCTTCTTAGTGAACCTTTGTGGCCTTTGTTCCTTGGTGAGATACTGCATTTCTTCCTTTTTTCACACGAAGTCACGGAGGACACGAAGGAGCACGAAGGTTTTTTATTTGCTTCGCAAAAAGGGTTCGCCACGCCTGCCCGAATGAACTCGTTCAGGCGGGGATTACAGGGATTTACACGGATAAGAAAAGAAAGGAAGTTTCATCAGTAAAAGGACTTTTATTAGTGATTTCTATTTTCTTGCAAGCGAATCAAATGGATTTATTATTTTAAAGTCTTTAATATTTTTGAAATCAGAAACATTATTCGTATAGAGATCACAGTCATATAACCTGGCTGTTGCTGCAATAATGGAATCAGCGACAGACATTGATTTCATTTGTCTATATTTAATTGCCTGGATTATAAGATTATCTGTAATTGGAAGGATATCAATGACTTTGAAAAGGGCATAAAAGTAAATAATTTGCCTGGGAGTAATTTTGTGATAACCTAAAACTTCTAATTTCGAGATTATTGAAACAGTGGTACCTGGTTCCTGAAATAGCTTTCTAAGATATGAAAACTCTTCATTTGCAGAATAGATTAGAACATTGCTATCAATTATAATCATTTCGATTTGTGGTTAATAGTTCTGTCCTTTCTTGTAGCTCTTTGCCATTCAGAAGGATCACCAAAATTCGAAACATCTACTCCCTCATCAATAATTTTGAACCATTCATCCGGATTTTCCTTTTTCACCACATTCTTATCTTTCGTAACAATATATTTTTTTATTCCCAACTTCTCTGCCAGCTCAATCAATAGGTTTTTATCTTTTTTATGCTCAATTATGAATGTTACCTGTTCCATATTATGTTTTTTCTTTCAAATTTACTGATTTTGATAGTAGAAAACATCCATTAACTGAATTTCTTTGCCACGGATATTGGTTTGCCACAAACGGTTAAGGTAGTGGATTATGGTGACGGAGCCTACAGTGCCGGGGCGGAATTGTTTATAAAGGTTTTCTACTTTGATTACTGTTTTTGCCACGGATTACACGGATTTACACAGATAAGAAAAGAAACGAAATTCGTTTGAATCGCAGTTGAAACTTAATTTATTATTTTAATGGCTCTATATTTTTTAAAGGAAGTGATTTCTTCATTAATTCCCAATTTTCTAAAAGTTCTTCATGATGAATAGAAACCCATTCCATTAAAAGACCAAAAGCCCGTCCCGGAAGAAAACCTGCATATACAGAAAAATCAGTAATATTAATTAGTATTTCAAATTCTCCGTAAGTGGCATGAATGTGTGGTGGATTATGATCCTTCCAATACATCCAAACTATAATGCCATAAAATGCGCTAATGCGTGGCATGATGCATTTGGTTTTGAAAATATGTTTTTGGAGAAATCCCCTTAATTGAACAGTAAGCATTTATAGTATCTATATCAATTTCTCCGGGCCAGGATATAGCTCCGGAGTCCGGATTGACAAATACTTTAAAAAAATTTTCGTTGATGTCCCATGTTTTAAAGACTCCTTCACTCGCCAGGTCCGATACATCATAAATGCCCACTGTCTGATCATCAAACTTTATCTCCAGATTATATTTTTCAATTGCTTCAACCGATATGATTTTGGGAAATTGCATTTGTAGTTTTATTTTTTAAAATCTTAGTTTTCTTTTTATCGTTCGTACAAATTTACTTCTTTTTGTTTAAGAGGCTTTCCGTACCCGGAACTCGTGTCTCACGAGTTTTCTTCCTCTTATTTTTCTTACCTGCGAATACAACCCGTGAGACAGGTTTTAGGGAGACTGCGATTTTTTCTTTTCTTCCATAAAGTGCCTTTTTAGTTTTCTAATCCCCAAAAACACTATATAATTGGGGATTATAATCTCCAAAAACATAGATACATTGAGTATTTAAAGGAGGCTGACGCTATTTTTCCACTTCTTCCACCATTCCTTGTCGCCCGTTTCGCTCTCTTGATACGCTTAAGAACAACCCATGAGACAAGGCTTTAGAAGAAATTTAATTTTGGACACCAAGCTACGGATGATTGATCCTTCATTTCCTCAATCCTTTTACATAGCCGGCGTGGACAATGGTGATTGCTTCTTTTACTTCACGCCAATCTACATTTACCAACATATTCGGCATTTCATCTTTTTCTGCATCGTCAAAATACACGAGGCTTTTTAAGGCCATAAATACAGACCCATCCTTATACTTTCTTTGATAGAGATTCATCATTTTATCAAGTCCAAATTCCTTCAATAAAAAATAAAGATCAATGAAATCTTTTTTTGTTCCCCTACCGGTAATTGCCGCAATTTTCATGGCGGCAATGTCTTCATACGTTGCTATTCTTAGTTCATCAAACTGAAGGATTTGGGATAGCCATGGATAGGCATAATTGACTATATCCACTTTTATCCCGTTTACGAGGTAGATATGGATATTAGTAGAATCCCTGAGTTGGGTTATGTCGCCCAGTCGCGACAGAACATTATTTATTTCTAAAACATCTGAATCAATATTTCCGAATAAATCCAAATCAATTGACTTACGATGTCCTAATTGGAGTGCTAAAGCGGTACCACCTACTAACCTTAATTGCTCAAACAATTGAATAGATTGCAATTGCTTTAAAAGTTCCAGTGTGGCGCTGTCAATTGTTTCGTAGTGTAACATCTGAAATTTTCTTTTGGCAAATTAGAAAGCGAAGCAATAAATGCCAGTGCTTTTGGTTCCAGCTCTCTAAATGTCTTTGAAGAATCCGTTATTTGATCCAGGCCATAATAATCCATTATTAATAACCAATCTGATAACAAGCCGTATTCCAAAACCATCTTGATGATATAATCTCTATTTAGCTGAATATCTAACTGGTCACGATTTACATCCCAAAAAAGATGGCTGGAAAAACTTGATATGGCGGGGTTAATTTCTTTCATGATTTCTAAGATAGGGCAATTGGCTGTAGTTTCCTGCACTTCATATTATTTCCCGCTTTCCCAACTCGTGTACCACGGGTTTTTTTTTCACACGAAGTCACGAAGCACACGAAGGAGCACGAAAGCTTTTTTTCTTCTTGGTGAACCTTGGTGCTCTTT
>DATCFI010000217.1:0-16833 GCA_036509585.1 Hanamia sp.
ACTTATTTTAGACAAAAAATGTGAACAAAAAACAGATTTTTTAAACCCGGAAAATTAATGTGCGTAACTATCAGAAAATTGAAAACAAGAAGCTGTCTTATATGATTTTTAAAATATATTACACTACTGGATAGTTACAAATAAACATTTATTGCAGATTTTTAATTAAGCTAAATTTGTGAAAAAAGATTGATGAATATTATTCAGATTGAAGATAAAAACCTCTCTCACTATTCTTACGCGATCATCAGCGAAGGCGAGATGGCGCTGGTTGATCCTGCCCGAAATCCACAGCCTTATTATGATTTGTCGAATCAATACAATGCAAAAATTACTTCGGTAATTGAAACCCATCCTCATGCCGATTTCGTAAGCAGCCACTTGGAAATTCATAAAACAAAAGGAGCTGCTATTTATGTAAGCAAACTATTAGGTGCTGAATATCCTCACAAGGGTTTTGATGAAGGCGATATAATAAAAGTCGGAAAAGTTTCTTTGAAGGCAATAAACACGCCAGGCCATTCACCTGATAGCATTTGTGTCATAGCCATTGACGAAGAAGGAAATTATGAAGCGGTCTTTACTGGAGACACTTTGTTTATCGGTGATTGTGGCAGACCGGACCTGAGAGAAAGCGCAGGCGCACTCACGGCAAAACGTGAAATGCTTGCAAAAGACATGTATCATTCTTTACGGGATAAATTAATGATCTTGCCTGAGAATGTTCAGGTGTATCCGGCACACGGCGCGGGAAGCTTATGCGGCAAAGGACTTAGCGATAAAAATACCAGCACGATTGGGATTGAAAAAGCGAGCAACTGGTGTTTGCAGGAAATGAATGAGGAAGATTTTGTGAAATCACTTTTGGAAAATCAACCGTTCGTTCCTAAATATTTTTCCTTTGATGTAGCAGTAAATAAAAGAGGATCTGATAATTTTTTGGAAAGTATCAATAGGATTTCGATTGATGAAAATATGCCATCACAATTAAAAGACTACATCATTGTTGATACAAGGAATGAAGAGGAATACAAGGCAGGTTTTAGGAAGAATTCTGTAAACCTGATGGTAGACGGTCCCTTTGAAACCTGGTTAGGAAGTATTGTGGCACCTGGGGAAAGATTTTATCTGATTGCAAAAAGTAAAGATGTTGCACAAATGTTGATACAGCGGGCGGCGAAAATTGGCTATGAACAACAAATAGAATCGGCGTTTGTAGTAAATGAAATTAAAGGTGAAAAAATATCAAAACCAGACGTCGAATATTTCAAAAATTCTACAAACGATTTTACTGTCATGGATATACGAAATCCAACAGAAGCGAAAGACGGAAGAATTTTTGAAGACGCAATTAATATTCCCTTGTTTGAATTAAGAGAAAGAATCAAAGATATTCCTACTGATAAACCGATTATTGTTCATTGTGCAAGCGGATACAGGAGCGCGGCCGCCACAAGTATCATTAAAAATTCAATGCCCGACGGAATAGAAGTATTTGATTTAGGCGAAGCCGTAAAAAAGTTTAAATAATGAAAGAGAAGACAAAATCAAGTAAAGAAATAAAGAGCAAACCTGTCAAGTCGAGCATTATTGATGTTAGGAGGCCGGATGAATTTGCTAAAGGGCACAAAGCCCGAAGCATCAATATTCCTCTCCAGGAAATTCCGAACCGTTTGGATGAGATAAAAAAAATAGAATCACCTATTGTTGTGGTTTGCGGCGGTGGTACCAGACACGTAAAAGCTTTTGAATTATTAAAAGATAATGGGATAGGGAGCGAGAAGGGTGGAAGTTGGAAAACATTCGATAAAACAAAATCAGCGAGCAATGAAAAGTAGAACTGAAGCGAAGGAAGGTTTTGGTTCTAAATTGAGCCTCGATGAAAGTTTTTGGAATGAGCGTTACAGGAGTGATCAAACAGGGTGGGATATGAGCCAGGTATCTCCGCCTATCAAAAGTTATATAGATTCGATTTCCGATAAAAAACTGAGAATTCTGATACCCGGGTGTGGAAATGCTTATGAAGCTGCCTACCTGTTAGATCAGGGTTTTGATCGAGTAACCCTTGTGGACATCTCGTCAGTGTTGGTCAACAGATTGAAGGAGAAATTTAAAGGAAAATCAATCCGAATCATTCATTCTGATTTTTTTGAGCACGAAGGAAAATACGATTTGATTATTGAACAAACTTTCTTTTGCGCTCTTGATCTTACTTTTAGGCATCGATATGTGCGAAAGTGTTTTGACCTTTTGGATGAACATGGAAAACTTGCAGGCCTTTTATTCAATGTGGACTTTGGTTTTGATCATCCACCGTTTGGCGGTAAAAAGGAAGATTATCAGAAGCTTTTTGAACCTTTTTTTGAGTTCATTCAATTCGAAATCTGTAAAAATTCAATTCCCCAACGAATGGGGAATGAACTGTTTTTTGAATTTGTAAAAAAATCGAATTTGTAATTTTCCGTTCAAACGTTTGAAAAGCTGACTTTGCTTTATTTTGTTCCGATTAAATATCAATCCGTTCAAAAACCAAATATCCCCAGGCATTAAGATAAACCTGAGGGGTAGCTTTAAAATTAATATCATCTCCTCCAAAGACATTTCTGTAAACGCCATTAACATTAATGACTTCAAAGTTTAATCCCTGGTCACAAAAATTTAAAATGGTTAGCACCCCGACGTTTTTGTTTTTTCGGAGATAAGCGAAAACCTTGTGATCATCCGGATGAGAAACAATTTGCGTCATCACATTCGGATCGCCACTGCGAAGTGATTTGTTTTCGGATTTAAGTGTCAGTAACATTTTATAAAACTCGTGAAGCTGACAATTGTTATCCCATTCTATTTGGTCTTTATCAAAAAACTTAAGACGTTTTCTGTTGGGTAATTCCTGACCTGAATAGATCATTGGTATTCCATCCCAGGTACATGAAAATACAGCCAGCAATAAGGCAGCATCTCCATACTTTTCATATTCAGTTCCGTTCCAGCTATTTTCATCGTGGTTAGAGGTAAAATATGCTCTCATGGCCGTTCGCGGAAATTCTGTTACTGATTTATAAAGTACTGTAAGCAGACTTTGCAGGTTCATTTTATTTTGATAAAACTCCTGCGAAGCATGCATCCATCGCCATGTGTAAGTGGCATCAAAAACCTGGTGATATTCAGGATCTTCACATTCTCCCAACCAAAAAAGATTGTCTTTTACTTTTGATAATTTTTTCTTCGCTTCTATCCAGAAATCCAGCCTTACCAGGTGAGCCATATCACAGCGAAACCCATCCAAATCACATTCTTTTACCCAATACTTTAATACGTCAATCATGTATTCCCATAGCTCTGGCGTATCATAATTTAGTTGAGAAACATCGCTCCATCCATGAGGATGAAGGACCTCGCGATTGTTATCCAACACGTAGAAATCCGGATGATCTTTGAGCCATGGATGGTCGTTTCCAGTATGGTCTGCTACGAAATCAACAATGATCTTAAAACCTAAATCATGGGCTTCGTTTACGAGTGCTTTAAAATCATCCAGCGTGCCAAATTCTGGATTGATGCCTTTGAAGTCCTCTATGGCATAGTAACTTCCGAGAGTGCCAAGCCGGTCGCGCTGGCTGATTGGTGTTATGGGCATGAACCACAATATATCCACTCCCATATCTCTAAGTCGCGGAAGACTTTTGGCAAAAGCGGCAAAAGTACCTTCCAGAGTATATTGCCGTACGTTTACTTCATATATATTTGAATTGTAGCTCCATTTAGGATGCACGTTGGGCTTATTTTTATTTGACATAATCTTTTTGCGTTAAAAGTTTCTTATTTAGTAAGGTGCTAAAATTAATCATTATTATCTTTCACGGTTTTCATCCAATGTACTTTGTAACTTTGGATAAGAAATGAAGCTATGAAAAAATTTAATGTTCCGGTTATGTATCGCAGTCCGTTGATCACTGCGATAAAGAACCGCCGCAAAATAGATGACAAATTAAAGAAGGATTTTAGCCCGAGTTTATTGGACTTCGGAGGTGTACAAATTTACCTGGCCCGCCATTTTGGATTTTGCTATGGGGTAGAAAACGCGATTGATATTTCTTTCAGAACGATCGAAGAAAATCCTGAAAAAAAGATTTATTTACTGAGCGAAATGATTCACAATCCACTAGTCAATTACGACCTTAGAAGTCGTGGCGTAAAATTTTTGATGGATACAAAAGGTAACACGCTCATTCCCTTTGAGGAATTAGATCACGGGGATATTGTTATTGTTCCAGCCTTTGGCACTACATTAGAAATAGAAAAGAAACTATTAAAAGCCGGTGTGGAGTTAGAACAGTACAATACCACATGCCCATTCGTAGAAAAAGTATGGAACCGTGCGCAGGTAATCTCTAAAAATAATTATACCGTAATTGTTCACGGTAAACCGCAACATGAGGAAACAAGAGCAACGTTTAGCCACAGTGCGCAACATTCTCCAACCATCGTGGTAAAGAATATGCAGGAAGCGATTGAATTGTCTTCCTTTATTTTGGGCACTACAGATCCTGAAAATTTTTATACGCGTTTTTCCGGGCAGTTTTCTGAAGGCTTTAAAGTTGAAAAAGATCTTCAGCGAATCGGCGTTGTTAATCAAACAACCATGCTGGCAAGCGATACTCAAGCTATTGCTGATTACCTGAAAAAGGTAATGATGAAAAAATACAATTTAGGCGAAACCGAAATAGCAGAACGTTTTGCTGACACCAGAGATACACTTTGTTATGCTACCAATGACAACCAGGGAGCCGTGTATGCATTATTAGAAACTCATGCGGATTTGGCAATTGTATTAGGAGGTTATAATAGCTCCAATACTTCTCACCTGGTAGAACTGTGCGAGGGGAAACTTCCAACTTACTTTATCAAGTCAGAAGAAGAAATTATTTCTTCTAAGGAAATCCGTCATTTTAAAATCCATGACCATAAGGAGGTGAGCACGATTTGCTATTTGCCCGAAAAAAAACCTTTGCAAATATTGATGACAAGTGGTGCCAGTTGCCCGGATGCATTGGTGGAGGGAGTTATCAAAAAAATTGTTGGTTTTTTTGATTGCAAAAAAAGTATTGATGATGTGATCCGGGAATTTGCAGAGATGCCCGATCAAAAAGGACTTGCTTCGGTTAAAACTCACTAATAATTGAATTGGAACGGAATATTCTTTTAGCAGTAAAAAAAGAAATATCGTCAATTTCTATTTTTCATTTTGTTTTAAAAATTTTAGCTTTATTTTTGTGCTGCTTAAATAAATAAATCTCTTTTAAAAAATGAAAGTAGTTAACGAAGAAAAAATAGCATTTCGCGGAATATTAATATGCACTATAGTTGAAATACTAGCGATGTTGGTGTTTATTGCAATAAATCTTTAAGGCCGGAATTTAGTATTTCAATGCGATAGAAGTTTGAAAGAAAATTATCGTGCTGCTCAAAACGTTTAGAACGGGTTAATTTAGCTTTTCTTTTTTACCCACTCCTTGGGTAATGTGTTTTTCCTGCGTGAAAGTTTTTTTGTCTTGATATTGTACAAAATTAACCGGGCGAATGGGAAAAATTCTCCCCTGACTGTTTTCCTTTAGATATGTTTTCATTTATTCGAAGATCAATATTTTTTTGTTTGACGGTCGTTTCCTCATTGGTTTGACAAGTCTTCATTTGTAGATAGAATCAAGGATTCTACAGTTTCTCAGTGCTCCAGATAACACGCACTTATCCATTAAAAAAATCGAATTTTTTTTGCCGGAGATGCCATTTCACTAATTGGAATCTTTTTTGTGAATAAATTCTGCAAATGCATCAATACCGGTGCATTTGACTTCAAAAAAAATAAATACGATGAACACAAACCGTTTAAGTAAAACTCTTTGCGCGACGCTAAACAGCCAGATGACAAAAGAAGCTCATGCCGCCCAAATTTACCTCGCTTATGGAAGTTGGGCAGATGCCAATGGGTACCAGGGAATTTCAAATTTTCTCTTTCGCCATGCCAACGAAGAACGTAATCATATGATGAAATTTCTTGAGTATATCCTGGAAAGAGGGGCAACCGTAAAAGTAGAAGCTATACCAGATCCCGGGCCTAATCCCTCCAGTGTTTATGATTGTTTCAAAAAAACCTTTGAACAGGAAGTAGGCAATACAGAAGCGATCTATAAGATAGTAAAGCAAAGTTTTGATGAGGCAGATTGGGCGACCTGGAATTTTTTACAATGGTTTGTGAAAGAGCAAACAGAGGAAGAAACATTGGTAATGAGTATGCTGGATAAACTTAAAATTGCTGGTGGCGACAAGGCTTCGGGCGAGAGTTTGTATTCACTTGATCGCGATTTAGGCTCAACTGATGATGAGGCAACGTTGGCTCAGGAAAAAACAGTAGAAGCTCCCTAAGTTTTAGCAACATTTTTAGACGAGGTAGATAGAATGCAATGACGAGAATCTCCGCTGGAAACAACGGGGATTTTTTATTTGCTAACATGGAATGCTACTCTAATTGTCACGCGGAGCTTGTCGAAACGTGTTCGAACGAATACGCCATATCACTCTGAAGCCGTAGAAGAATGTCGAAGAGTATCAAACGCTCACAGTCTCCAATCATAGTTCAAAACCAATTTAATATCTGGATGCAAACTCTTTGCAACTGGGCAATTATTACCTGATCTTTCCAAAATTAACCTTTCTTTTTCATTTATATTTTTCGGCAGAGAAACAGATACTTCAATCTTTGAAACTCTTCTTGGATCACTTGCCATGTGCTTCGTGACGTCAGCTTTTGACTCAGTCATATCAACGTCAAGGTCAGTGGCTTTTATACCCATTGTAGTAAGCATGCATGTTGCAAGGGACACGCATAAAAGATCAGTGGGAGAAAAACGCTCGCCCTTTCCTCTATTGTCGGTCGGCGCATCGGTCTCTATCGTACAGCTACTTTGTATATGCACTGCTTCACAGCGTAAATTTCCTTTATATACTATTGATGAAGTCATTGTATTATTTTTGTATAAATTTACAGAACAAATATTAATTACTGCCCGATGCAAAAAATATTTTCTTTTTTAATAATTGTTTCAATTTCTTTAAATGCGTTTGCTCAGGACTCCAGGAAGGATCGACAGCAAGAGAAACGAGCGCACATTAATAATATCGTGAAACAGGAAGAAGAAGGCGTGATCACTTATAAAAAAAGTTTTCTTTTTGGGATAAAGCTCATCAGCAGCGGATATGGAGCATTCTTTGAAGTAGGGCGCGCCAGTTCTGTAAAAAAATCAATGCTGTATCAATTTGAATTCAGTGAACTTAAAAGTGTGAAAGAACAGAAACTGAATAGTTATTATGATAACTCTATTCCTTATATCTATGGGAAGATAAATTATGTTTATCCTGTAAAGTTGGGCGTACAACAGCAAATACTGCTCGGAAATAAGTTGAATAAAAATGGTGTTGCAGTGACGGCGAACTACGGAGGAGGATTATCGCTGGCCTTGTTGAGGCCTTATTATGTGCAGATAGTTGATGGTAATGGCGTTGATTATGTAAAATATGATTCCCAAGACAGCGTTCAATATCTGACAGGAAAAATCGTAGGCGGTGGTGGCCTTAGTAAAGGTTGGAATGAGATGACAGTAGATCCTGGCCTTTACGCAAAAATGGCTTTCCGGTTTGATTATGGGGCTTATAACGAAGTGATTTCAGCGATTGAAGTGGGTATTGCGGGCGATTATTATTCAAAAGCAGTTCCACAAATGGTGTACAACTCGCAAAATAATTTCTTCTTTAGCGCCTATGTGACTATATTATTTGGCAAAAGAAAATAACAATCGTATTGTAAAAAAAAGACAATAAATAATGAGTGAAGAGTTGTTGACTGAAACGGATTTGAAACCCAGGAAACCGACGTGGTTGAGAGTTAGGTTGCCAATTGGAGAGGAGTATAAACATGTGCGAAATATCGTAGATACCCATAAACTTCATACGATTTGTGAAAGCGGTAATTGTCCAAATATGGGTGAATGTTGGGGCGAAGGTACTGCTACCTTTATGATACTCGGAAACATTTGCACCAGGAGTTGCGGATTTTGCGCGGTATCTACCGGAAGACCTTTAGCGGTGGACTGGCAAGAACCTCAAAGGGTAGCTGAAGCTATCCATCTAATGAAAGTAAAGCATGCTGTTATCACATCAGTCGACCGGGACGAACTGAAAGATGGGGGCTCTATTATTTGGAATGAGACCATCAAAGCGATAAGAAAATTAAATCCTGAAACCACGTTGGAAACTTTGATCCCGGATTTTAAAGCAGAAGAAGAAAATATTCAGCGAATAATAGATGTAGCTCCAAACGTAGTAAGCCATAACATAGAGACAGTAGAGCGTTTAACCCGTACCGTTAGAATCCAGGCAAAGTATTGGCGCAGTATGGAAACATTGCGTATTCTTAAAAAGGGCGGCATGCGCACGAAGAGTGGCATCATGCTCGGGCTGGGCGAAACCAAGGAAGAAGTGATACAAACGATGCAGGATTTAAAAGATAGCGAAGTGGATGTAATTACTATTGGTCAATACCTTCAGCCTACACCAAAGCATTTGCCGGTACAGCGATACGTGCATCCGTCGGAATTTGCTGAATATCGTGAGATTGGCTACCAAATTGGACTTGACTATGTAGAAAGTGGTCCACTGGTTCGTTCTTCTTACCATAGTGACAGGCATGTACACCCGGGATTGGGCAGAGCGGCGTGGAAGAAGGCTAATGATTTGAAAGCTTTGGGTTCGGCTACGAATAACTAATGGTAATATAGTTTATCTTTTATGATAAAATCGCTTAACCTCTTATCTATTGGAACCGCTCTTTTATTTCTGCCCTGTATTTGTTTTTCGCAATACATTATGAATGGAAGTACGACTCAGGATAGTTGTAACTGTTATACGCTGACAACGCCAACGCAGTATCAGACTGGAAGTGTTTGGCAAGGCACGAAGATAAATTTAAATGATTCTTTTGATTATTCGCTTAAAGTGTTTCTGGGTTGCAATGATACTACCGGGGCCGATGGTGTTGCATTCGTATTGCAACCTCTCAGCACTAATATTGGCACTAATGGAGAGGGGTGGGGATTTGAAGGAATCGTACCCTCGGTTGGCATTTCATTAGATACTTATGCAAATCCTGATGATCCACTTTATGATAACATAGCCATTCGCGCCAATGGCGATATTAATGATAGTAATGCCCTGGCGGGGCCTGTACCCGCTTCTTCAACCAGCAACAATATAAAAGATTGTAATTGGCACGTTTTGCGAATACGTTGGGACCCATCTACTCACACATTGAGCACCTGGTTTGACGGGGTATCCAGGCTGACACTTCAAAAAGATATTGTCGCAGATATATTTGGTAATGATCCCATGGTTTATTGGGGATTTAGTGCTTCTACCGGAAATTATGCGAATTTGCAAAAATTTTGTACACCGTTAATTCCGGCTGCAATAACGGGCCTTGTTGATAGTACGGGATGTGTGGGTACACCTGTTATTTTCAAAGACAATTCTGAATCGTACACAACCATTCAAAATTTCTTTTGGGATTTCGGCGATGGCACCACGAGTACGTTGCAAAACCCTCCGCCACATTATTATCCGGCTCCGGGAAACTACACAGTTACTCATACCATTTTGGCGCAGGACAATTGCACCAGCCCGTCGTTATCAAAAGTAATTACCGTTCTCAATAGTCCTACTTTATCTTTGAAAGTTTCCGACACGTGCCTGGATTTATCGCCGCGCATTGAAATGACCTCCTCAATTGTCGACGGCCAGATCGATGGGTGGCAGTGGCAATTAGATGGTTCCGATTTTTCTAACGAACGACATCCTGATTTTAGCCAGCTATCAACTGGGAATCACACGATCGCTTTGGTGCAAACTGATAATATCAAATGCAATACAAATGCCGCATCCAGCAGTTTTAAGATAAATTCTTTGCCTGACATCACCTTTCAGGCTAATGATGGTTGCACGAATGTGCCGATTACTTTTGCCGGGCAGCAAACCGATTATTCAACAACTATAACGAAGTGGTTATGGTATTTTGGCGACGGCAATTCGTCTCTCCAACAAAACTCACAACATATATTTACCATCGGAGGGGACTATAAAGTGGCGCTGAGCGCCGAAAGTAATTATGGATGTGTCGCAGAATTTTCAGATAGTATATTGGTAAATGCTGCGCATGCGGATGCGGGAAAAGATACTGTTGCACTTGCCAATACCCAGTTCCAATTAAATGGAAGCGGAGGAACGCAATATAACTGGTGGCCGGCAACAGGATTAAATGATCCAAATAGCCAGAATCCAATTGGTCAAATAAACAGTGACATGAGTTATCTGTTAACCGTCACCACGCCGGAAGGATGTACGGATACCGCTTCGGTAAATGTTATTCTCATAAAAAATACTGATATTTTTGTGCCCACTGCGTTTACGCCCAACAATGATGGATTAAATGATGTGATAGCACCTTACCTCGTGGGAATAAAAACGCTTTATTATTTTACAATTTACAACCGTTGGGGTCAAAAGGTTTTTTCTACCGATCAGATGAATAAGGGATGGGATGGAAAATTTAACGGGCGGATTATTGAAAATTCAAGCTATGTATGGCTGCTGAAGGCTTTAGATGTGACGGGGAGAGTGTATAATTTAAAAGGAACTTTTGTGTTGATAAAATAGTAAATATTACAGTCAATTACTGGATTGTAAAAGGAAGGGGTAAGTATTTTTAGAAAGACGACAGCAGATAAACAAAACAAAAAATAGTTTTTTTCTTTAGTAAAAAAATCGTTGCAAATATTTGGAAATATTCTCCCACGCCTCTTATCGAATCAAATCAAAAATAATCTATGAGGAAAATACTCGTCTTCCTATTCGAAATTTTTATATTTTCTCATACGACTGCGCAGGTAAAATGGATCAACGTCGATTCATTTTACCAACCTCTGCCCCCGTCTTTTCATATTTATAAATCCAATGATTCGCTGGATGGAAAACCAAATGTGATGTATTACGCGATAGCGGATATAAAAGATCAAGATCTGGAATTTACAACAGATACCACTTACAAGCGAAGAATAACTCCGGATGATTTTTACAAAAAGAATAGTAACCCGTTGCTGGTGGTGAACTGCTCTTTTTTTTCTTTTGCTACCAATCAAAACCTGAATCTTGTAGTAAAAAATGGGAGACTTATAAGTTACAATGAGGAAACCATTGCGGCAAGAGGTAAGGATACGCTTACGTACTTTCATTCGTTTTATGGTGCGCTTGGCATTTCCAAAAAGCGAAGAGCTGATGTAGCGTGGGTTTATACCGATTCGTCTAAGAAATATCCGTATGCCAGCCAACTTGCTATGTCGTATGTTCAAGATTCTGTCGCGAAGCCCAAGTTGGAATATATCTTAAGCAAAACTTTAATTGTGAAAGGCCATCGCGGAAGTTCGTCGGATGCTTTCTCAAAATGGAAAATGAGAACAGCCGTTGGCGGCGGTCCTGTGTTGGTCCAGGGTGGTGAAATAAAAATTACGAATAATGAAGAGAGAAAGTTTGCCGGGAAAGACATAAATAATCACGAGCCTCGCACAGCTATCGGATATACAAGAGATAATAAACTGGTCATTTTAGTTTGCGAAGGTAGAAGTAAAGGTGCCGCAGGTCTTACGCTTGTTCAGTTGGCCGGTATATTAAGAAACCTTGGTTGTGCTGAAGCGCTCAACCTTGATGGCGGTGGCAGTAGTTGTATGCTTGTAAATGGAAAAGAAACCAATATTCCTTCCGGCAAAGGTGTTCAGCGACCAGTACCTTCCGTGTTTTTAATAGAAAGAAAATAAAGTCCTCAGCGAAGTGTCATCAATAAATTAAAAACTGTACACGCCTAAATTTATTTCGGCGCTTGCTGTAAAAGAAATAGCTCCCGTTTTATTTCAAATTTATTTTCATTAGGTATCCAAAACGAAAAGTTGCGAGATATAGTTGCAAAATAGTTATGGATGAAGCACTGTCTTGAAAATTAAAACTCTATGTTTTCGGTCGTTCATAATATTCGATACCGTCAGTTCCGTCTCCATTAAAATGATTTGCGAATATTTATCTGGTCCATCCATCTGATACTTTACTTTGAAAATATGGCCTGCAATAAATAACAGAAAGGAGCTTCTCTTTTAATAAATATAAATAAAAGGCTCCTTAAAAAAGGAGGCTTTTGTCATTGAAATTCGATTTTTTTTAATTTAGCGCCTCAATGGAAAGGCTTGTATATTTTTCTTTTTTATTATACTCAATTACCATGAAATGTCCGTCTTTAGCTGGTGCTATCGTAGTTCGCAGGTTACCTGCTTTGTGAGGAATAGTCCGAACTAATTTTTTTTGATTGACATTATAGATCATTATGTTTTTTAAATCATCTGCAATAATATAATTGCTTTTTGAATCCGAATTATCGAGACTGTAGAAGCTTCTTGAGTTGACATAGGTTATGTATGTAGCGCCTCTGACAAATTTGGAGTTGTTGCATGTGATAGCATTGTCGAAACTGAGCACCCCTTTTGAGCTTAATTTTATGATACTTGCATCTGTAAATTTACATTTCATAGTTCCGGTCATGGCTAAGATCATTGGAGAAACGATTATTAATGGAAGTGTAACTACAGAGGCGGCTATCGCGACTATTTTTGGTTTCTTGATTAACTGCGATCCTACAAAATAAGTATTACCATCATAATCCCTGAAGGCGTCAGAAATCAATGTAAATGATTTTGCTTCCTCTATATATCCTTTGGAAGAAATAGTCGGTTTTTGAGAACCATCGTTCCAATAAACGAATGTTTGTTTAATATCTTTTTTGTTGTGCCCGTTTACGTCCATGGTATAAATTCCATCATAGGGCCCCTGAGTGTAAGATTTTATCGTAAGAATTTTATTGCCTCTTGATTTGTTTATGATATTTCCGCTGATAAACGGATTTCCTGTAACGGGATCGTTGCCAAACGATATTAATGATAAAGAACGGCCCTCGTTATCTTCCAGTTTAATTCTTGGGAAAGCCTTGCCATCATCAAAGTTGAACCCCGAAAGATAACCCCCGCCTTCGATATATTTGTCCTTTTCCTTTTGCAGCAGATAGACATCAGCTTTGGAAGCAAGCAAGGCGAATTGCTGTTTATCGTCAATATTCTTTTTCCATAATTGAGTTCCTTTAAAGTCATAGGCTACGAGGTTACATCCGTCCGCGTCTCCATAAAAGCACGCAAACCCTCTGCCTGAAACGTTCGTTAACTGAATTCTATGTTTGAGGTCTCCATCGTATTGAAATTTTCGGGCTCCCCATTCAGCGCTTTGCATTTGAAGTGAAGAATTCAGATCAACAGGTATTTCATTAGATTTTATTATCGTACCGTTTAAGGTTAAAAACTGAGTCAGCACGTAATCTTTTTTGTCGGTATGTTTTGCCTGTTTTTTATTATTAAATGTTTTTCCGTGGGTAGTACTTTTTAAATAGGCAAGACAAAGAACATCCTGGTCAAAAGAAACCGCTTCAAGGTCTAAACCAATTTCTCTAAAATTGACTGTGCCGATATCATTGAGGTTTTCATCCATCAATGTTATTTTATAATTAAAGGAATCTTCGCTGGTTTTTTCCAGCCTTGTAAATACGATGTAGCCTACCAAAGAATTGTCCTGGATGATGGCTTTGGTTTCTGTACTTATGTCGTCGCTCACTTCTTTAAACACTTTGGTTTGTGCTATTGTATTGACGCAGAAAAAGCATAAT
Organism: Hanamia sp.; assembly: GCA_036509585.1. Lineage (GTDB taxonomy): Bacteria > Bacteroidota > Bacteroidia > Chitinophagales > Chitinophagaceae > Ginsengibacter. The sequence continues at coordinate 13,856 of DATCFI010000217.1, forward strand.
AAAAGAGTTAAGATTTGATTCTTCATAATGATAGTATTTGGTAAATAGCGATTAATTTATTTTTTAAAATGTTCCGCAAACTCGCAATACATGCTGGAAGGATTGGTACTTAGATAATCCTTTGCTGCAGCAGTGGCCTGGTTATTTTTATTATTATCGGTTAAAGCAGAAAATAATGTCTTCATCCCATTAGCATCAGCGGGCATTTTACCCCAAAATCCTCCTGCGGAAGCAGATTTATAAAGCTGTTCCAGTTTATCAGACGGTATTTGTTCCAGCAGATTTTGCAATTCGTAATAGGTTTTTGAAATGTATTCTTTTGGGATGATTCCGACAGCGTTAAAGCGGTTGAGTTGTTGGTTAGAATAGTATAATCCCGCGATAACATTAAACGTCATAAAATCGTACCAGGTGTCTGTATTACCCTTATCTTTTTCTAAAAAAATACGGTACAAACAGGGCGTAAGGCTAAGGTTGTCGTACATATTCCAGATAAGCATTTTATTCGCTTTTTCTTTTATGGAGGCTGGAATCGGCGTCAGGGTGATTGTGGGGCTGGCCATGTTTTTTGTCTTTTCAAATCTCTCAATACAGTCTGGGTGGGTTTTAAAAGAATCCGAGATGGAAGAGGTGTCTTGAAAATTATAATTTCTCGACGATAATCCCTTGGAACGTTTAATAAGCCAGGCATCTTCTATGGGTATATTATAAGATGCAAAATAATTTTTGACAGGATTTTTAAGCGGCAGTTTATACTCATTATCAGTGCTGTCGAGCCGTAGGAAAAATTCGGGGTCAAAAGAAATATGGCTGTTTCTTAGCATCACGATCGCCAGCGAATCGGCATCGCTTTCATGGTACCGGCTGTGCTTATTTCTGCTGAATGTATAAGTCTCTATTACTTTTTTCAACCGGGAATATCGTTCGTACTTTGAATCAAGTACCGCATTTATGGAGTTTTTGTATTCATCCGAGGTAAGCCATTCTGCCCTTTCTTTCATCGAATTTTCCGGATGCTTCAAAATATTATGGGACAATTCGTGCGCTATCACAAGTGCCAATTCCTCTCGGCTTTGAACAAAAGTAATCAGCCCCAGGTTGACCGCAAGTACATTTCCTCCTAATGCATAGGCATTTACCGAAGCACTTCTGTCAATTATTAAAAATGGGGATTGAGTAAATAATGAGGCGTTCGACTTTCTCAGATCAGCGATTATTTTGTTGATAAAGTTGTATAATTCAGCGTCGTAGACAAAGTCATTGTCATCAATTGCGCCGGTAACAAATTCCGTTCGTGAATCCCAGATCTCTTTAAATTTTTTCTGGGTGGTTTTATTGGTAAATATTTGTGGGCATTCCCAGTTTTTTTTCAAGGAATCCCTTTGCGTTTTGAAATAAAATTTCGAGAGATCATGGAAAGCATAAAGCGATTGATTCTGAGCTTTTGAAATTTGACAGAATAAAAAAATGCAAATAATTAAATTAGAAACTTTGAAACGATAGTGCAGCAGCATGTTGTGATGATTCTTTACATAAAAATAACGAAATTAAAGAAAGAATATTATGAAATTATCACGATTGATGGACTAATGTAACCGGTGTAAGAGTTTTGAACTAATATCCCCATGCGTCTTTCGAAAAAGGTGAGGGGTGGGGTTTTAATGGAGGAGAAGCGTGAAATCTTTTAAAGGGAAAGGCGTTATGAGATTAGATCGATCTTATTTTAGCGACTAAAATAAAATAACAAATTACTCAATTTTTGATATTGCAATTTTTAGGCAATGTATTATCTTCGCCGCCCAAAATGTCGGGGTAGCTCAGCTGGTTAGAGCATCGGATTCATAACCCGAAGGTCGGCGGTTCAAGTCCGCTCCCCGATACAACCTTAAATCCTTATCTGATAAGCATTTAAGCATATTTAAATTCTCTCTTGCTCTGTAGTATTATCAAACAGTTAATAAAACAGTTAATAATGCTACTACCTAACGGCTGCTCTTGCAGCGATCCCACAGTTTATCCCTCTAATTGGGAAAACACTGGTGCCTCACTCAAAAATGATTGGTACATTCAGTACTATTTTCACGATCCCGTTTTTAAAGAAAAATATAAGAACGGTAAATTATTTATCGTAAAGGGAGGCATCAATCGTTTAAAAACTTTGTCAGAAAGAAGGGAGGCTGTAAAAATTATTTTAAGTGAATTAATTTATTTACTAAAGGATGAAGGATATAATCCTATCACCAAAATAAAAATTCCGCCTTTTGAAAATAATTATGAGATTCCACCGGCTACACATTGGCTTACAGCCATTGAAAAAGCAAAAAACAGATTGATATTGGAAAAGTCAACTTTGGCTGATATGAAAAGTTGTCTATCAAAATTAAAAACAGCCTCGGATGCTTTAAAGTTTTCAGCTATTCCTATATCTGAAATAAGCCGGAAACACATAAAAATTATTTTTGAATACTTAGAGGTCAATGATAACCTTTCTGCCCATAGGTTTAATAAATACAGGTCTTATTTGATGATTCTTTTTAAGGAGCTCATGGAATTAGAGACTGTCGAAAATAATCCTATAAGAGACCTTTCAAAAAGAAAAACAATAAAAAAAATCAGAGAATTATTATCAGACAAAGAAAGGGAAAAAATAGATAAATATTTAAAGCTAAATTTTTACACCTTTTGGAGATTTGTAAATATTTTTTTTCATTCAGGAGCAAGAGAAAATGAGATGCTGGCTTTACAGGCAAAAAATGTTGATGTGGAAAAGCATCGTTTCAAAATTTTAATAAAAAAGGGAAGTCAAAAGAGGGAAGTATATAGAACCATTAAAGATATTGCTTTGCCATTGTGGATAGAATTGTTGGAAGACGCAAAGCCGGAAGATTATTTATTCAGCGTTGGATTAAAGCCAGGATCAAAGAAAATCATCAGGGAACAAATTACCAGGCGATGGAATGTACATGTAAAGAAGAAAC
>DATCFI010000218.1:0-22458 GCA_036509585.1 Hanamia sp.
GAATTTCTCCCTTTTAATTAAAATTTAAATTTCCTGCAAATTGGAACAATCAAATATTATTGTTCGTGTTGCAACTTCCGAAGACGTCATTTACGCAACTGTCATTACAGACGAAATGGCTTCTTCTGCCCAGGCACGGGGTACCGGTATTGCCAAACGATCACCAGAGTATATTAAACAGAAAATGGCCGAAGGGAAAGCAGTCATTGCGCTAACTAAAGAAAATCAGTGGGTAGGCTTTTGTTACATTGAAGCCTGGGACCATGAAAAATTCGTAGCCAACAGTGGACTGATCGTAGCTCCGGAATTTAGAAAATCTGGAATTGCAAAAACGATCAAGCACAAAATATTCGCGCTATCGCGGAAAAAGTATCCGGAAGCAAAAATATTCGGACTTACTACAGGTCTGGCAGTTATGAAAATAAACAGTGACCTGGGATATGAACCGGTGACTTATTCTGAGTTAACAGATGATGATAATTTTTGGGCAGGCTGCAAAAGCTGTGTCAATTATGATATTTTAATGAGTAAGAACCGAAAAAATTGTATGTGTACCGCAATGCTCTACGATCCCAAAGACCATTTTGAACCTGCTGAGACGGCGAAGGACTTTAAAAATAAATCAAAATTGTATGAAAGATTTATGAGGCTGAAAAAAATCAAGCTTATCAGGTATATAAAAAGAAAAACAGAAAAGAATCCAAAATCTCTTTTTAATATTTTCTTTAATTTTTAAATTCTGTTTTCATAATTGATCCTTAAAAAGGCATTTAAATAAGTTAAAGACCAAGTGAAAAAAAATAAATAAACATGAGTAAAAAAGTTGTCATAGGTTTTAGCGGAGGGTTAGATACTTCCTATTGTGTAAAATATTTTACGGACGAATTAAATTATGAGGTTCACAGTATCATTGTAAATACGGGTGGTTTTTCCAAAGAAGAATTAGTTCAAATAGAGCAACATGCTAAAGCGCTTGGTGTAGCGTCGCATACTACAGTAGATGCTACTGAAAGCTATTACAAAAATATTATCAGATATCTTATTTTTGGAAATGTATTAAAGAATAACACTTACCCATTAAGTGTAAGTGCAGAAAGGGTTTCGCAGGCTTTGCACATTGCAGAACATGTGAAAAAAGTTGGTGCTGACGCGGTGGCTCACGGAAGCACAGGCGCAGGAAACGACCAGGTAAGATTTGATATGATCTTTCATATCATGATTCCCGGAGTAGAAATTATCACCCCAATTCGCGACATGCAATTATCAAGACAGGAAGAAATTGATTACCTGAAATCGAAGGGAGTAAAAATGAATTTCGAAAAATCAGTTTATTCCATTAACAAAGGGCTTTGGGGAACAAGCGTTGGAGGAAAAGAAACGTTATCTTCAAACGGCATGTTACCGGAAGAAGCGTGGCCTACTCAATTGAGTAAGCATGAGCCTGAACACATAGAATTACATTTTGAGAAAGGAGAATTAAAAGGAATCAATGATACTAATTTTGACAATCCTGTAAAAGCGATTCAACATTTACAACAATTGGCAGGCCCCTTTGCTATTGGCCGCGACGTGCATGTTGGCGATACGGTTATCGGTATCAAGGGCAGAGTAGGATTTGAAGCAGCTGCATCCATACTCATCATCAAAGCGCACCATGCATTGGAAAAAAATGTACTCACCAAATGGCAATTGACACTCAAAAGCCAGTTGGCGGATTTCTATGGAAACTGGTTGCATGAAGGCCAGTTGTTGGATCCCGTGATGCGAGACATAGAAGCATTTTTTACTTCTTCACAACAGAACGTAACAGGCACGGTATTCTTACAATTAATGCCTTATCGCTTCCAGGTTACAGGCATCGAATCTCCTTATGACTTAATGAGTGCTAAATTTGGAAAATATGGAGAGATGAATACTGGCTGGAGTGGTCAAGACGTAAGAGGCTTCAGCAAAATATTTGGTAATCAGACAGCGATTTATCATGCTGTAAAAAAAAGTGTGAATGAAAAATAAAATAAGAATAGGAATTGTGGGCGGAGCAGGTTATACGGGTGGTGAATTATTAAGGCTTCTCGTAAATCATCCGTCAGCAGAGATTGTCTATATTCATAGCAAAAGCAACGCAGGCAAAGCATTACATTCGGTACACCAGGACCTGGTAGGCGCAACAGAGCTGGTATTTTCCCATGACTTAAAAAATGATGTGGATGTTCTGTTTTTATGCGTAGGCCACGGTGATTCATTGAAGTTTATGGAAGAGAATGATATACCAAAACACATTAAGATCATTTCACTTTCGCGGGACTTCAGGCTGAAAAAAAACGCAGTGATTAAAGGGCGTGAATTTATTTATGGACTTCCTGAAATCAATAGGGAAGAAATAAGATCTTCAGATAATATTTCTAACCCGGGGTGTTTTGCTTCTTGCATCGAGTTTGGATTATTGCCGCTGGCAAAGAAAGGATTATTGACAGACGATGTTTATAGCACAGGCATTACGGGTTCTACAGGCGCCGGACAGGCTAAAAGTGAAACCACTCATTTTTCGTGGCGCGAAAACAATGTGCAGGCATATAAATCTCTAAAACATCAACATCTCGATGAAATAAATGAGACGTTAAGTTCGCTGTCCGGTAAGACGGGTCCGGCGATTCACTTTATTCCATGGCGCGGAGATTTCACACGAGGAATTTTCATAACTTCTCAACTAAAATGTTCGGAAACACTTCCTGAACTGTACAAGATTTACGAGGAATTTTATAAGGGGCACCCATTTATCAAGATCAGCCGCGAGCCAATATTTTTAAAGCAGGTTGTGAATACCAACAATTGTTTTATCAACCTGGAGGAAGTTGGCGGAATTGCCGTAGTCCATTCGGCCATTGATAATTTACTAAAAGGCGCCAGTGGACAGGCCGTACAAAATATGAACCTGATGTTTGGTGTGGATGAAATGGAGGGGTTGAAGTTAAAGGCAAACTATTTTTAAGCATAGAAACGCGATGCATCGCGTCTCTACAATCCGATATTAAAAACACAAAACATGAAACTATTCGATGTTTATCCCATAAGCGATATCAATATCGTAAAAGCCCTCGGCTCAAGAGTTTGGGATGATAAAGGAAATGAATACCTTGACATGTATGGTGGCCATGCTGTAATTAGCATCGGGCACACGCATCCACATTGGGTAAAAAAAATTGAAGATCAGTTAGAAAAAATCGCGTTCTATTCTAACTCTATTAAAATTCCTTTGCAACAGGAACTTGCTGATAAGTTAGGTGCCTTGTCAGGCAAAAATAATTACCAGTTATTTCTCTGTAATTCAGGTGCGGAAGCCAATGAGAATGCATTAAAACTTGCATCTTTTCATAATGGAAGAAAAAAAATTATTGCGTTTACAAAAGCTTTTCACGGACGTACCTCACTGGCTGTAGCAGTTACAGACAATCCTTCAATAGTAGCACCCGTGAACGAAACCGATAATATAATTTTTCTTCCTTTCAACAATGAAGAAGCATTGAAAATGTATTTCGAAGAACATGGAACAGAAATATGCGCTGTGATTGTTGAAGGTATCCAAGGCGTGGGAGGAATAAGAATTGCCTCAAAATCTTTTTTGCAACTTATTCGCAATTTATGCGATGAATATGGCTCTGTTTTCATTGCAGATTCTGTTCAATGTGGCTATGGCAGAACAGGTAAATTTTATTCACACGATTATGCCGGAGTGGACGCAGATATTTATTCAATGGCTAAAGGAATGGGTAATGGTTTTCCAATCGGGGCTATTGCTATTTCACCTAAGATAGCTCCAAAACATTTTATGCTGGGCACTACGTTCGGCGGTAACCACCTGGCGTGTGTAGCGGCAATAGCTGTTTTAGAGGTTATCGAAAAGGAACAACTGATGGAGAACGCAACAAGGATTGGCGATTATTTATTATCTGAAATTAAAAAGATTCCACAGCTGCAAAATCCACGTGGTGTAGGTTTGATGATCGGTTTTGATGTGCCTGAAGAATTACAAGATTTGAGAAGTCATCTTTTGAACAAGCACAAAATATTTACAGGAACATCAAAACCAAATGTCATCAGGCTACTCCCTTCATTAGCTTTATCTAAAAGTGATGCGGATCATTTTTTAGAAGCTCTAAGAAACGAGGTATCCGTTCTTTCTACTCAATCACAAAACATTCCTGCGAACGCGGAACTTTAAATATTGGAATCTCAATGAAAAATTTCCTTTCGGTAAAAGACGCGGGCGATATCAATCTTTTGATAAAAACGGCATTAGGATTTAAGAAAGATCCATTATCCCAAAACATATTAGGAAAGGGAAAACGCATGGGATTAATATTTTTAAATCCTAGTATGCGAACAAGACTAAGCACACAAATAGCCGCCCAAAATCTTGGAATGGAAGCCATCGTTTTTAACGGGTCACAAGATGGATGGACGCTGGAATTTGAGGATGGAGCAGTAATGAATGGAACAACTGTGGAGCATGTAAAAGATGCGGCGCCGATATTGGGGAATTATTTTGACGTTTTGGGAGTGCGCACATTTCCCACTTTAAAAAACAGGGAAGAAGATTATTCCGAAAAAATTTTAAATCAGTTTGTAAAATATTCACGTATACCAATCATAAGTCTGGAGAGCGCAACGGTTCATCCTTTGCAAAGCTTAACAGACATTATTACGATTTCAGAACATCTTCCTGTTAAAAATAAAACAAAACCAAAAGTAGTATTAACCTGGGCGCCTCACGTAAAGCCATTGCCACAGTGTGTTGCCAATAGCTTTTCAGAATGGGTAAATACATGGGGGCATGCTGATTTTGTAATTGCCAATCCCAAAGGTTACGATCTTGACCAACGATTTACCAATGGCGCAACGATTACTAAAGATCAGGCTTATGCGCTAAAAGACGCAGACTTCGTTTATGTAAAAAACTGGAGCAGCTATAACGATTATGGAAAAGTAATTCCGGTTGAGGATGATTGGATGCTAACGAACAAAAAACTGGAAGTAACTAATAATGCTAAAATAATGCATTGCCTTCCGGTGAGAAGAAATGTAGAATTAAGCGATGAAGTTTTAGACAGCAATAACAGCATTGTGACGCAGGAAGCGGGAAATCGTGTGTGGGCCGCACAAGCTGTATTGTCGAATATTTTAAATGGTCCCTTATGAGTGAAATTGTACAAAATAAAGAAAAGCTCTTTGTCATAAAAATCGGAGGAAACGTAATTGATAAAGACGCAAATCTTGATTCATTCTTAGACGATTTCTCGGAAATTCAAAATAAAAAAATATTAGTTCACGGCGGAGGAAAAATCGCAACTGCAATCGGTGACAAATTAAACATTCAATCAAAATATATTGACGGGCGTAGAATAACCGATGATGAAACCATAGATTTAGTTACGATGGTTTATGGAGGTTTGGTGAACAAAAAAATAGTAGCCAAACTGCAATCAATCCAGTGCAACGCAATTGGCATCACAGGTGCTGACGCGAATTTATTGCCTGCAAAAAAACGCCCGGTAAAAGAAATTGATTTTGGATGGGTTGGCGACGTTTCTCCTGAAAGCATCAACAATAATACCTGGCGCTTATTTTTAGAAAATGGCTTAACCCCTGTGGCCGCGCCGCTTACCCACGACGGTACCGGGCATATTCTCAACACGAACGCTGACGCCATAGCATCAGTAATTGCGGTAAGTCTATCGGACATATACGAAGTCAGTCTTGTTTACTGTTTTGAAAAAAACGGGGTTCTAATGAATGTAAATGATGGAGATTCTGTTGTTCAACAATTGGATCATGAAAAATATAAATTTCTAAAAGAATCAAATAAACTCTTCGAAGGTATTCTGCCAAAAATTGATAATGCATTCGACGCAATCAATAAAGGAGTAAAGGAAGTAATCATTGGAAATTCTACTCAATTAATTTCATTAATAAGTGGAACAGGCGGAACAAAAATCTCTATGTAATGGACAGTAAACAAATAAATATTGCAGATTTATATTCAGATGCTGTTGATCTTTTAAAACAACTTATTTCGATTCCTTCATTCAGCAAAGAAGAAGATAAAACTGCAGACTGTCTCGAACAATTTCTTTTGCAAAAAAATATAAAGCCAAACCGTTACCTGAATAATGTGTGGGCAACCAATAAAAATTTCGATAATAGTAACCCAACAATTTTACTGAATTCCCATCATGATACCGTGAAACCAAATAAGGGATATACTTTAGATCCTTTTGAGCCTCTTGAAAAAGATGGTCAATTATTTGGATTGGGGGCTAATGATGCCGGTGGGCCTTTGGTTTCACTGCTCTCTGCATTTGTTTATTTGTATGAATCCGAACTTCCTTTTAATATTATTTTTGCCGGCACAGCAGAGGAAGAAATTTCGGGTAAGAACGGTGTGGAAATTTTGTTGACTCATTTACCAAAAATTGATGTTGCCATTGTAGGAGAACCAACCTTACTCGACATGGCAGTTGCAGAAAAAGGCTTATTGGTGCTTGATTGTGTGGCTCACGGCAAAGCAGGACATGCTGCAAGAAATGAAGGCGTGAACGCATTGTATATTGCGATGAAAGATATAGAATGGTTAAGCACTTATAATTTTCCAAAAGTATCTTTGTTGTTAGGGCCTGTCCATCTTGCCGTTACTGCTATTAACACAGAAAATAAAACACACAACATTGTTCCATCACAATGTAGTTTCCTTGTAGACGTAAGAGTAAACGAATTATATTCTTTTGAAGAAATTATTTCTATCATCAAAAAAAATATCAAGAGTGAAATCCAGCCACGATCTATAAGGCTGAAGTCGTCATACATCGATACAAACCATCCGTTGGTAAAAGCCGGAACAAAATTGGGCTTCTCATCCTATGGCTCTCCTACTTCATCGGATATGGCATTAATGAATTTTCCTTCGTTAAAAATAGGCCCCGGCAATTCTGCCCGCAGTCATACGGCTAATGAATTTATTCATCTAAATGAAATAAGCCAAGGCATAAAAACCTATATCGATCTATTGCAGAATTACGCGGAGGAATTAAGAAAATCCGATATATTATAAGCTTTTTTTATCTGGACGAATGACTCATAATCAGGTGGTCCCAGGTTCAAGTCCTGGTGGGCCCACAAAATTTTAAAGAGAATGCGGATTTTACCGCATTCTCTTTTTTTATCTTAATTAGTTGTCTTATTGGTCGTCCCCAAAATCCATATAAAACTATATTTCCACTTTTCGACTTTATAAAAATAGGCGGTTGGCTTTTGGTTGACCTTATGAAATAAATTGAAGGGAAAATCACGATTTTGAATTTAAAAATTTAAAAATTATCTACGCTGTATAAGAGATACAATGAAGAACGCCTCCATATTTTGATAATTTATCACAGTTTATTCTCAATACTTCAAAGCCTAAATTCTCTAAAATCTCCTGATTAGTTTTATTGTAGTACTGAGTTTCTTTTTTTGTAGGTAATGTATATTCCGGTAAAATAATTGTGTTATTCAAACGCAGAAAATTTATAAAATTACCCCTTGCAGAATAAATACAAGCTTTTCCACTTTGATTACAACCACAATAGCCAATTTCATCTACAGGTCTATCATACATTGTTATTCGATTTATATCATTGACTTTTAATTCTTCATCCAAATAATTTATAAAGTCAATATCATCCTTTAGGTATGGAAATGAAGGATAGTTAGGAATAATGGCAGTTTCATTATCTATAAAATTTAAATAGGCATCTATATGCCCAACTGTATCATTTTTATTATTATCAATTATCACTGGCTGTAAACCTATATCGCAGTTAATTATATCATTAATTTCTTTCCCTGATAAAAAACCATTTTGCTCATAAATTATATCAGTAAGAAACGCCTGATGATCATTACAAACAAAATTTCCTCCATCAATCACTAAATCTATGTCAACTACATCTTTTTTTAAACATTCCTTTGCAATCGTTTTTGATAAACCATTAATTTTTTTTAAGTAGCCTGCATCTCTGAAACTTTTGCAATAAGAAGGATTGTATTTTGGCTTAATAATTTTTCCATTAACATTAAAACCAATGCAATCTCTTAACCAAATTTCATCCCATCCCTTTAGGCCTAAGAATTGAAGTTTCTTATGTTTAAACTTCTCTTCTAATTTTCTGATTGTTTGATTGTTGTTTGTAATTATCCAAATTGTAAAGTCATTGGGAATTAGAGCAATAAGCTCATCATAAAATGGAACTAATCCATCGTAACCATTATAAAATCTTTCAGGATAAGAAAGTAGAAGAGTTGATACATTGTTGTAGTCTGTTTGTACCATTTGAAAAGAGCTTTTGGTCCTGCAAAGGTACGAAGGGGTTCGAGGGAGATTTTCGAAATCTTCTTTCTTTACTTTTATATTATATGCTCTCAACGAACATAAATAAACATTATCTAAAATGATTCTATAAAGATTGCCAGAATTCCTAAAACCTATGATTCCTTTTAAATATTATTTATTATAGTACAGGTTGGTATCCTATTTAAAAATATATTTTCTTTTGATTTTTGAGTTAAAGAATGAACCGGAATTTATTTTTAATTCTACCAGGTTATATATCCTCCCGGAAATATCTTAATGCCAACCGTTTTCCGTTTTTTCAAAATTTATGGACCCTGTATAATTTATTATTTCACCTTTTTTATGTTCTTCATAAAAATCTTTATCATCATATTTATTTAATTCTGGGCCTTCTTTCAATGCCTTATAAAATTCCTCATTAGTCTCAAAGTCCTTCAAATTATTCAAATCCCATGTATGCATGTTTTGTTTCAATTTCACTTTCAATGAATAAGAGAACAAGTATCCCTCAACTCCAAAAATATTTGTTTTAACACCGTCAGTTTTTTTAAAAGCAACAATTTCAATAAAATTATTTGTTTTATCATCAAACTGTTCCGATTCTATTTTTTTTAAAGCCATACTTTCTGTAGGAAATTGAGATGAAAATAAATAAGTTATTTTATCAAGTTTTAAACTATTGGTTTTACTATCATAAAGGACATAGAGAAGTGAGAAAATAAGAAATAAAATCAATATCCAAAGCCAAAGTTTAGGCTTTGAATTTCGATTATATGATGTGGTATGTTCGTATGAGGAATTGGCATCCGGCAATACATTAGTATGTCTTAATTTTTCAATTTTATTTAGAATATTTTCCTTTTGTTGAATATACTGATCATCTGTAATTACTTTAGAAAAACGCAATGAATTTATTCTCTCTAAATCCTGATATGAATCTTTTATTTCCTGTTCAGTGGTATTTCTTATTGGTTCATTAGAAAAATTATCTTTTATTGGCATTCCATAAGCATTCTTATTATAAGATGTTGCTTCCTTTAAAATTTTTCGATTATAGCTATTAACAGCTCGAATAGCCCAAATGAGGCAAAAAATAAAAAATAATGGACATACTATAATTCCAAATGGAGATGAAAGAGTAACTAACAATACAATCGGCCCAATAATAAAGCTCATAATTAAAGCACCTGACAAGGTAGAGTAAAACATACCGATTGGCCAAAAAAGAAAAACAAGTAAAGCAGCAATACCCCTACTTTTCATTTGCTTGGTAACAACATAATTCATATAAATAGTTTTGAGCAAAAAAATAGGCTTGAACAATTGTCATTTACCTGCATCTTGAGGAAGTCGAATCCTGTAGTACAAAGTAAAGCAACGCCCAAGCCATGCCTGAGCGTTTTGCTAAACTCCTCGTACTACTTCGAATTTTCGACTTTTCAAGATGCGAGTATGTTTGCGAAACGCAATTATTTATAGAGTGTCAAACCTTATTTCTTCATGTATTAATTTTTTATTAAAGGTAAATTTTTCTTTTGCTAAGACCAAAGAGATTTTAATTTGAGACCTGTTCTGCTTGTTTAGAATTCCACATACGACCACTATGCAGCAGTATGGCCAAGAAAAAAAATTCCTCGGCAAATTCCTCGAAGAATTTTTTTAGTGGCACAAGAGGTTATATTAAATTGAGGAATTGCATAAATTCTTGCAATAAATTCTATCCTGCTCTCTTACTTTATCATAGATTTTATTTTTTTCAAAATATTCTAATCCTGCATCAGTAATAATGATTTTCTGAGAATGGAATCCACTTTTAGTTACCACAGATATTTTGTCCATTAAAAACATGCTTTTGTATTTTTCGGTTGGATAATTGTTTGAATCAAGAATTTTTAATCCCCTTAAATGCCATAAGAAATTATTTCTTCCAATTTCTTTATGATTCAGAATTTTAACAGCTACCCGAATATCATATCCCAAAAAACCGTTCGACATTTTATATTTTTCCATCGTAATGTATTTTTAGTTTTTAAAAAATTTCAAATTTCCTAAACCCTCAAAAGCCTATCAGTTTTTTTTATACTGATTATGTTCTACTCTATTTAACCATCCTTTATTTATAAATTGAGCTATATAATTTTCTGCTGTCTTTTCTTTTATGCCAATATATGTTGCAATTTCCATTGCTTTAGCTCTATTAAATTCATCCGGCAACTTATCAAGTAACATATCTCTTTTCCCTTTATTAAATTTATTTCGCTGAGTGCCTTTAACCTGATTGAAAATTTTTATGGTGTGAAACAATAGTGTATTAATCAACAATTCCGCATTCTTATAATCAGTATCATTACAGATAATTGTTTTTGCTCTGGTATATGCATTAGGGTCTTCATTCATTGTTTCAATATGCCTTAATACACTTAAAATCAAAGCAACCCTAAAAAAACAAATTGCTAATCGTCTGATGCTGGCGATTATATCATTCCCGTAAATATGAGATAGCTGTGTTTGTTTATCCGCAAACCATCCATTGAAAAGAACTTCCTGTTCTGGTGTAAATTCAAAAAATGTAACATCTTTGTTATCATCGTTCTTTTCATAAAAATAAGGAGCTAATAATTGCTCTAATTTTACTGAATAACCATCAAAATAATTTTCAAAATCCTTCTGGTTTTTGTCAAAAACATTTTTCCAAACATTTTTATTAGGAAAATCATAAAATAGAATCCGGCTAAAGAATCCGTTTTCAATGCTTGATACTAATCTTAATATTTGAGAAGGAGTTCCGCTTAGTACCATTGATAAATGCGGGTTTTCTATCTCAACATCTTCATTATCCTTTTTGCGCAATAAGCTAACAGGTTCGTGTTGGAAACATTTTCGAAGAATATCATTCCAATTGCCCCAGTCATTATTATTAAGAGTATTTACCAAAGTATCAGCTTCTGTCTCGAATATAAGCCCAAAGTGCGTATTAGCTTGAATGCATGAAATCATCGCTGCACTGGAAACATTTCCGGCTATTATAAATTTTTGTTTTAAAGGTTTTTGAGGTTTTTGCATAGGCTCATTGTTCTTCTTAGCATCTTCATATTCTCTTAACTCAATTTCATATTCCTCCATTAACCTATCGAATTTTGATTTAAGGTTTGCAATTATGGTTTTACATAATTTTCTCGCCCAAAGTAATGTGCCTTTTCCAGACGATGCAGGAGCGGAGATTACTATAAATAAATTAGCCCCCAATAGTTTCCCATCATACACCCCCTGTATCTTAGGCATCCAAGTACTTAATACGCCTAACATTCCTAATAAAAAAAGATCTTTTTCCCTTTGCTCATTAAATAAGGATGCAGGTTTAGCAATGAGTTTCGGCAAAGAAGTATATAGCTCTTCTGGGAAACAAGGCGTTTCCATTTCTTCTTTAATTTCTTCTTCAATCCATGTATCAAATTGGTTGCTATATCTATTATAGACATCATCAATAATCGGTAATAACTCTTTATCAATATTAAATTCGTTTCCTTCGATTAAAGATTGAGGATGGTTTTTAAAATATTGTATGCAATAACTCTTTAAAATATCCTTATCCATTCCGAATTGATTAGAGAAAGAAACTAATAATTGAATAAAATTGTGCCTGTTCCCATTATTGTATTCTCCTTTTTTTTGCTTAGTAATAGATATCAGTATGTAAAAATTTCCCACATTGGATTTATGATTAAAATCCAATTTTGAATTTCTATTGAGTGGCGAGAAAACGTCATTAATAATTTCTGGCTGTGATTCTATATTCGATGTATTTTTTTCTTTTAACCACTTAACTGTTTCCAGAATTGGTATTTTTTCAAAGTCTGTATCAACCAATACCCTTTCATTTAGATATGCCTCTGGATCATGCGAAACAAAACACGCCCTCGCAACATCTTTGCATACCTTATCAAAATGAGAATCAGGAATATTAATTTCTGATTTTAAAAACTCTATTGCGGCAATATAATTATCAGCATGATTGTAACTGCAATCAATTTTAATAATTATTTTATATCCATTTCCGCTGGGAGAGATAAAATATCCTACTACAAGATGTTGCATTCTTTCTAAGGCATTCTTAACTTTTGCCATAGCATTTTCATCTAATTTATCAATATCAATGCATATCAGCCCGGACAGTTCTTTCAATGCTTCTTTGCTTCTCTTAGAGAAAATCCCAGAAAATGTAACTACATAGAGCCTCGTCGTTTTATATTCATCTCTCTTCTTTTTATCATCAAACATTCTTAGCTCTTCCACAATTCCTTTTATCTCCTTATCATTTCTTATTTTCTCAAACAATTCTGGTAAATCAATCAAGAATGTTTTAGTAATGTTTTGTATAGGTGCATTAAACCCAGATATTTTTTTCATCTTTTTTTAGAGTTTTTAGGATTTAGGAAATTTTGAAATTTCCCTTCCTCAATTAATTAGTTTTAAATATTTTTAACCAATGTTTCCTTATTCTTTTCCACTTATAAATGCAGTAATATTTTTTTTTGAATACCTGTAACTGCCACCGACAATGGTTGCTTTTATTTTTCCTTCATCTTGTAGCTTTGACAATGTGGGTAGTGTGATGTGTAAAATCTTACAGACATCACTTCGGGTAAGCAAAGGATCAATTGATGAAAGAGGCGGAGAATTATTAAGGTATGGCGAAGTTTTGGAAAGATATTTCTCCAGTAGATCAGAAAGAAGTTCTGATATGATTTGTCTTAAATCTGATTCATTGTATTCGGTCAATAAAGAAAAACGTTTTCCCACTTGTAAAAAAATTATAGTTTACACTCTTACAAAATGTAAAAGCGTCACGATTTTTTTTAAAAGCGGAAGGATACTTTCTTTACGATCTTAATGCCAGTTCGTCTAACCTTCTCTTTAGATTGACAATAAAAAACAAAAGTCTGTGAAATCTAAGAATTATGAACACGTAGAAATAAAAATTGAAAAATAATTAATTGAAAAACGAATGATTAGCTAAAGCCTCAGCATTTTGCTGCTTAGTTATTCTTACATATTTCTGGAAAACTTTCAAAGATTTATGTGCAGACATTAGCATAATTGATGAAGTTGATATTCCTTCCAAAATGCAGTTGCTGATCATACTGCGGCGGGCAGTATGGCAAGAAATTAATTCATATTTTTCATAGGTTATACTTTGCCTAATTCCGGCTATTGTTTTTGTAATAGTTACTTTTTCTGTTAAACCCGCTAACCTGCAAATATCTTTTAGTACTAAATTGAAAATTTGATTACATGGTGCCTTTGGTAAATCATTATTGTATTTATCCAAAATATTTCTAACTAGTGGGGCTATGGGAATTATTACACCTTCTTTTGTTTTAGTTGTATTTATTTCAATATTATTCCCTTTAATATTTTCAGGTCGAATAATGGAAAAATCAGAATACCTTAAAGAGGTAAAGCAACTTATTATATAATAATCCCTAACAATGTCCATTTGCTTTTTATTGGATAAATCCAAATTCACTATTTTTTGTATTTCATCATTTGTTAGAAATACTTTTTCTACATCTTCTGCGGGCTTACTAAAACTCCTGCTCCTAAATTCTAAATTGGTATTTAAATTTCTCTCTGTTGCCTCGTTCAAAAATACTTTTACATTCTTTATGTGTTTCCCTTCTGTGTTTTTTGCAACACCTAAATTTTGTAGATATTTAATAAATCCACTTCGCCATTGAATAG
Organism: Hanamia sp.; assembly: GCA_036509585.1. Lineage (GTDB taxonomy): Bacteria > Bacteroidota > Bacteroidia > Chitinophagales > Chitinophagaceae > Ginsengibacter. The sequence goes on from DATCFI010000218.1 coordinate 14,129, forward strand.
TAATTTCTTCAAAATCAAACTCCTTATTATTAAGAACTGAATATTGCTTTAAATGATTGAATGTTGATACGTAAGTTTGCACTGTTCCATAAGTTTTTAGTGCTTTGCTTTCTTCAATATAACTTTCGATGAATTTATAAAAAGTAATTTTTTCCTTAATAGTATCAATTTTCGGTTTGTATGATTCATCTATCTTTTGAAGTAACTTATCTGTTACAGTAGTTGCTTTTGGCAAATCGTGTAAAACAAGTAACTCTCGAAATACATCTTTGAATTGAGTAACTATTCTATCCAAAAAAAAATTAGTTGTGGATGATGATAAGTTTTTACGAGAAACAATAGCTCTTTGCCTATTAAAATCCCAATCTGTAGGAATAACTTTTTCACCTGTACTTATAAAAACTCTTTCACCATAATATTTAACTTGCATACATATTAATGTTGATTCTGTGCTTTTTGTGTTTTTAAGATAAAACCTTGGTTCTGGGATTTGCATATTATTATTTTTAATAAAATATTTATTATAAATAATTGATTATTAATTATTTAGTTGTCTTATTTGTTGTCCTCGCAAGTAAATTGAAATTTAGAAATTTTACTACTTTTTGACAGGAAAATTTATTTTGGAGAAAATTTTACACTGGGTCTTAATAAAAACCAGTAAAGAATTGTAAAAACCAGTAAAGAAACTGTTGAACCTGGTGGGCCCACTTGATAATTAAGAAGTTATGAAATAAAATCTCATAACTTTTTTTTATTTGCACACAATTTGCACACAGAAGTGCGCGTATTATTCAAAACCAGTCTTAAAATCCATCGAATCTTTTTCTCACTCTAAACGATTTAAAATCTTTAAAACAATCTTTAAAATCTTTGAGATTTAGCATGTGGAGGGATCCCGGATGCCTAATCTATTTACAGGTTTATATAAAAAGTCCATCGAAGAGAGGAGAAGGGAAAAAGACCTGAACAAAAAGATAAATAAAGGACAAAAAATTATCAAAGAAGATCTGGGCTTCAAAATTCTATTAACTACTTATGTAGCCTGCATACATACGCAACTATAATGATTCAAAATAATATGCCTTTAACCACTTTAAAATCACAAATGGGGTCACTCAACAATAACCTCTACAGAAAAATATATAGGGTTGTTAGGATTGAAAAACCTAGTGGAGATAACTGATAAGTTGACGGGATTTTCGGTTATTAAAAGAACTTCATATTCTTTGAAAAGAAAAGTTTAAAATATTGTAAACTTAATATCTAAAGGAGCTAAATGAGTATATCTATTCCCTTGATATAACGTTACAAATAAACACGTTTACTTTTTCTTGCCAGTAAGCCTGGCTTAATTTCATCATCTATTGTCATCCCAATAATTACTGCGTGTGCACCGTTGCTTCCATCAGGCAAACGGTCATGATACGATTGTAGTTCTAATTTCTCAACATCTTCATTGGCTAATTCAAATAAAAAAAATTTGTTAGAATCACCAACAGCTTTTTCAGGTGTTGTCATTGATTTGACTTCAACAGATCACTCTCCATTATCTTTAGCTCTTAATTTAAAAACTCTGGAAGTTGCTGTCCCATCAGGATTCATATACTTTTTTTCAGGGGTACTAAATCCACGCCTGTAAAGCCATTCCTGTGCAATTACCTTCTTTCTATCAGGCATTAAAAGTTATTTTTGGTTTAACCAGCGTAGCATCTCTCCCAGATACTCCGTATTAAAATTTTGCTGATTTGGAGTGTCATTTTCCCGAAACATTACTGCAATAGATTTCTCTTCATATAAAATAATCTCAATTGATTTACTTTTATTTTTGCTTCTAATATCCAGAATTATTTCACCATTCGGGCCAAGTGCAGCGTGAAAGATAGGTTGACCGTGTTTGCTCAAAAGAATTGCTAAAGCCATTGATTTTTCAATAGTTTCCCTTGCTGGGGCTATTGCACCATCTTCGTCCCAATTATTCTGTAAATAGGAAAATTCTTTATTAGATGTGTAATTCTGCTATTTAAGTTAGGCTCATCGAGAGACACTAAAATAATGCTCGCTGACAATGATGTTCTTTCGTCGGTATAAAGTTCTTGAAGAGTCAAAGCTGAATTTCGCGAATTACTTTGAGCATATGCGGAATAATTATTTATCAAGGCTGGCATAAAAATCAGAATTTAGCATTTTTTTATCAGAAGCTGCAGTATGTGCTTTTTCAAGCCAATCTACAATTTCTTCCTGGTTAAAATTGTATCTTTTTTCTATAGTGGTTGTCCAGATTACAGAAGATTTTTGAGATTGATTATTGGCACCATTTGTAATTGACAACTGCATTTCTGAACCATCCTCCAAATCAAAAACTTGAAACAGATTTAAAGTTTTGAAGGAACCAGGTAGTGGTAGTTTGATTGAATAATAGTTCCTAAATTCTCTTCTATAAATGTCTTTATATTTTCAACCGCTACATCCCAAACGTCAACATACTGCAATTTAGCCTTATTAAATTTAATAGGATCTTCGTAAGAATCAATTAACTTTTTTATCGCACCTATTACATTAGGTTTATAAGTCCGTTCCCATTCGTAGCCCGACTCTACTTCATTTACTGCCATAATCCCCTGGCCATGTTGCACTACAGGCCATTGGAACTCGGCCTTCCAATACTGATGTATTGGTATTCCAAATATTTTGAATGGGGTTCCATCAGGAATTAATTTGCGATGCAAGGAAAAATCAAGTTTTAATTTTTCTGCGAACTTTCCTTGTGCCAAATCAAATCCATCATCTACTTAGATATACTAGCTGCCTATGAATACGTATTATTTTTAAAATCATGAGATACCTTTTAAAAAGAAGTCTATCTTTTTAAAATAATACATCGTTATTACTGTATTCCTAAAAAAAATGTATCTAATAAGCGCAATTATTACAAATTAATATTGAAATATTTTCAGTTTCATCTAAGTCTGTTTTTCAAAATTTTTTAAAGGACCAAAGTATTTTTTTTCATGCCACCTGCTTTTGTGATTTAAATTAAAAAGAATGATTCCCTGTTTTTAAATTTGCAAGAGCTTTTATTTTCATGGTAGTTTAACCGGATTTTGAATTGCAGAAATAGCTTTGAGCTTTCAAAGAACTTTGATGTCTAATAACTATATTTTTTTATGCGCGGGATTTAATATAAATGAATACGCAACGAAATGACCATGATGCGCCAGTGAAACAGGGATATGCATATTTTGGATACCCTTTAGTATGACCGGGTAGCCGACAGGAGTTTTATCTACATGCAAATCTCCCGGGAAAAATGAGTTTATCTTTTTTAAAAGTAATGTTCTGGCTGCTTTCGATTGATAATAATAACCGGCATTATCAATTGATTGAATGCCCCAAAAAACATTGTAAAATTTTTCATCCTCATTAACTACTGTAGCTATCCAGTCCTTGTTGATCTTTGATTGAAAATAAAAAATCTTTGATTCGTAGATAACCTTACCACTGTATAATTCTTTATCATTTCCTGTGTTTTCCCATTGGATATCTTCTGATTTAGTCATCAAAAGAACGGGAGGAATTTCAATTTTCTGAATGATGATTTTGGTTGGAGAAAATACCAAATTTGGAAAGGCTCTTTTAAGGTATTTGTATACCGACTCTTTAACCGACCATAATAACCATACATAGTTTTCAAAGGGCATTTCTGCAAATTGTGGCTGATGATAAAACTCCTGTTCGGAAGAAGAAAGGATCTTTGAATAAAACCTAAATTGGCTGGTTCGCTGTTTATCGACTGATCTTAATGCTACAATATCATTGCCTAAACTTTTCACGCAGATTGATTCATTTTATCAATGATCACATCAATAATGTTTCCTACATTATACATTTTTTCTGCTGATTCGAAATCAATTTCAATATGGTATTTCGATTCTGCATCAATTATAATGTCTACCATATTAGCTGAATTAATCTTTAGATCATTTATCAGATCAGTATTTTCATTAATTCCATTCAACATTTCTTTGTTTTCTGTGTAAGGGTTAAGTACTTTTTTCAATTCATCTAAAATTGCATTTCTATCCATTGTTGTCATATTTTGAAATTATTAAACAGGTATTAATATCGCCAAAGCCAAAATTAGCTTTTGCTATAACATTAATTTCCCTATCTATCTTTTTTGTAGGTAAATTGTTTGTTCCTATTAGATCTATTATTTCCGGGTTGGGATCTTCCAGATTGATATTGGGATGTGCAAATTGCTGCACAATCTGCAATACCGCAGCTACAGTTTCAATCGAACCAGCCGCACTGAGGCAATGTCCAATCATGGACTTTAATGAATTGATTAGTGGAAAATCAACTCCTTTCCTGTCCAATGCCTCTACCCAGTTTTGGATTTCGAGTTTATCAGTAAAAGTAGCAGTTAAGTGCCCACTTATCAGGTCTATTGAATGAGCACTTGTTTTTGCATCTGCCAAAGCTTCACGTATGCATTTGATAACACCCGCCGAACTTGGAGCTGTCATAGTGCCACCATTTCGTTGTCCCCCGGAATTATTGCTTCCCCCAAGTATTTCTGCGTATATAGTAGCATTGCGGGATAATGCAAAATCAAGGTCCTCCAGAATGAGAGCACCTGCACCTGATCCCGGAACAAAACCCGCTGCAGACATACTCATTGGTCGTGATGCCTTTTCGGGTTGATCATTAAATTTTCTTGATAAAACACGCATAGAGTCAAATGCGCCAAATATATAAGAATCCACATATTCACTACTACCTACTACCATCCGTTTAGCCATTCCATATTTTATATATTCATAACCCATCAATATTGCCTGAGTTCCAGTGGCACACGCTGCTGAATTACTAATGATCTTATTGCCCAATCCTAAGCGACCAGAGATATACGCGGTAACGCCGCTGTTCATGATCTGCTCCACTACACGGGAACCTAATTTTTTTGATTCCCTGGCATCTACCCGGGTAATGGCATTTTTAATCACATCCGTATCAGCCACACTGCTCCCGAATATACAGCCGGTTTCCCAAAGCGTTTCTTCTCTTACAATGTCGTTGCCTGCATCCATCCATGCATCCAGCGCTGCTTTTAAACCAAAAGCAATCCCCTTACCTTTTAAACCATACAAGCTGGTTTCGGTAATATAATTTCTAAGTTGGTCCCATTCAAATTCGGGCATCCCGCTTACCTGGCAATTAAACTTGAGTTCTTCATATTGCGGCATAAATTTTATACCCGAAACGCCGTTTTGTATAGCGTGTAGAAAATCCGGAATTCCCGTTCCATTGGGTGAAACTACACCTAAACCAGTAATTACAACTCGACGACTCATTCTGCTTTACTTTTTATAACGGCATTTTTAATAATACCCGAAAATATACCTTTTGCAACTAATTCTGCTGCACCATTGTGCATTTCTATCAAACATTTTAATTTCCCAAAACGAAAATATTGTTTTTTAGAAGTAACTATTACTTTTTCTCCAGGTAATACCATTTTAAAAAAAGAAACATCTGTTGCCGTAAGCAATGGAAATGACCCTTTATCTAAGGCCATGGCAGCATCACTGTTTTCACATGTAATCAGGTGTATCCCTAATACAACCAATCCAATCTGTGCCATAATTTCGGTAATAATTACGCCCGGTGTTACTGGATTATTTACAAAATGATCTTCATAAAAAAAGGCATCTCTTCTTAAAGTGTAATCTCCTGTTACCCCATCCATATCAAGCGATGAGATGTTATCTATAAAAAGAAAAGAAGATTTATAAGGTAAATGAGCTATAATATTGTTGTACATGTTCATTGATCAGTTGTCTTATGAATTTAATGCAAGTGTTAACCGAATGATTACCGGCAATGCTCTCCTCCATCTACATGAATTAAAGAACCATTTATCCATGACGCTTCGTCTGTACACAAAAGATAGACAACGTTTGCGACGTCCATAGGGTTAGTAATCCTGCCCAACGGATTTCTATCTTTTGCAATCCGGATCAATTTTTCGCTTTCGGGTATCTTTTTTAGGGAAGGGGTTTCAGTGATTCCTGCCTGGATCAAATTTGTTTTTAATCCATACTTACTCAATTCTATGGCCATATAGGTTGTAAGGCTTTCAAGAGATGCTTTGGCAATTGACACCGCAGCATAGCTCCCCCAATATTTATGAGCACCTTCGCTGGTGAGGCCAATTATTCTGGCATCAGGTTGAAAAAATTCAGCTTTTAAAATGGATCTGGCCCAATCCAATATACTGATTGACATAGCATAAGTAGTTAACTGTATATCTTCAACAGACAGAACCTCGTTACTTTTAGCAGGGTCAACACCAGGTAAAACCAATGGTTTTAAATTTCCTCTTGCTATAGTATGAAGCAATAGTCTTACACTATGTTTTTTTTTAATTATAGTTGTTAATTGCTCAATAAACGTGTGACGGGCTAAGGCATCTAATGCATTAATGTTGAATGGCTTAATATTTACTTCATACGTTTTGGCTAGCTTTAAAAATTTTTCTTTAAGCGCGCGCTCTGCACTTGCAGTTTCCCTGTATAATACAGCAATGTTCATACCGTGCATGGCCAGTTTTTCAACTGTGGCGAAGCCAAATCCACTTGAACCACCCAAAATAATGGCCCAGGAGTGTATAAACTGATTTTTGTTTGAATGCACTTGAACTTATTTAACTAACATAAAATTCACTGGGGTGTTATTGTTGTTAATATGGGGGAAATGAAAATAAACATACTAATTAAAAATGCACAACCACGTTTGCAACAAATATAAAGAACATATTTGTTTGCAGGTTAACTGATTTAATAATAATCAGGACAGATAATTTTAAGAATTTTAAAATAATGAATATCTGCCTTTTTTGTTATGTTCAGAAAGAGAATTAATGAAGAAAATTTATCAATAAAACACTAAAATGCTTTGATCCTCCTGGTTTTCCATTTTTAATCCTATCCTAGGTTTTATTTACGGAGTTTTTTTGATAGATGGGATTTTTTAGGGTTACCAAAACTGAAGTGAAAGAAAAAAATTACACTGGACATTAAAATGATGATTATCATAATGTCTCTATCTTTGCCAAGCACCAGATTTGAGCTTACTATGAAATTGAAGATATTATTTTTATTGTTCTTTATTCTTTGGGGGGGAATGATGCGTGGTGAAAGTTTGAAACAAGATTTTGACAAGCCTGGTTTTTATGAAGTGTTGGCGTCAGGAAAGTTGAGCGATATTGATAAAGAACTTGATCTGTTAAATACAGTATCTATTCCCGAAAAAGAAGCGTATGAGGGAACACTGCTAATGAGAAAGAGCGGACTTTTAAAAATTCCTGCTGAGAAGCTTAGATTCTTTAAAAAAGGACGTATTAAACTTGAAGGTACTTTATTAAAAGACAGCGGTAATTGTGAATACCATTTTTTGAGGTTAACCATACAGGAACATGCGCCTAAAGTAGTTAAGTATAGTGCTGAACTTGAAAATGACAAACAATATATTTTAAAATACTTTAAAGACTTATCGCCCATTGTTCAGCAAGTCATTATTAACTATAGTAAAAATTCAAAAATATTGAACCCTGCAGATTTTTAATTCTTAAAAAGGATGAGTAAAAAAGTATTGGCTATTTATTATACGCAATCGGGACAGTTGGGCGAAATTGTTGATAATTTTATTGCACCGTTTATCGAAGCAGGGATATCAGTAGAAAAAGTAAGCATCAACCTTTCAAAGAATTACACATTCCCATGGACTACTGATGGTTTTTTTAGCGTGATGCCTGATTGTGTTTTAGATGTGGTATCAGAACTGGTTCCTTTTGACGTGAAGGAAACTTCATACGATTTGATTATTTTAGGATACCAGGCATGGTTTTTATCCCCAAGTATCCCAATTAATTCTTTATTACATAATTCTGGGTTTATGGCTCTAATAAAAGATAAACCTGTTATAACTATCACTGGTGCGCGAAATATGTGGCTTAACGCTTTTGTAAGGGTTAAAAAATTAATCCAGGCCAATGGATCAAAACTTGTTGGCAACGTTGCTTTGGTTGATAAGCATCCAAATCCGGTTAGTTTTGTTACCATTTTTCACTGGATGCTCCACGGTAAAAAAGATCACTATCTAAATATTTTCCCCACTCCTGGTGTATCAGATGCTGATATTAAACATACCAGTATATTTGGTAAGCGTGCGTTACTTCATTTAAATAGAAATGAATGGGATGGATTACAGGATGGATTGGTAACTGATGGCGCTGTCAAACTAAATTACAATTTAATGATTATAGA
>DATCFI010000219.1:0-3672 GCA_036509585.1 Hanamia sp.
TATGCACTAACGAAATTTAGCGCTCTTTATAAAATAGAAAGTAACTGCAAAGAGCAAGGGCTTTCCTGGGATGAAATCACCAAAGTGCGACAGCGGGAGGCAGTGCCGATATTAGAAGAACTACATAAATGGATGTTGGAAGAATACAAAACACTGTTGCCCTCGGCGCATATAACCACCGCCATAGGATACTGCCTGGAGCGGTGGGAGCGGCTACGCTATTACACCAGTGATGGCATGCTGAACCCGGATAACAATCCGGTCGAAAGAAGCATTCGTCCTGTAGTCATAGGTTATGCATAGCAAATGATTATGTAAAGTGATATTATGTTTCGGTTCTGTTTCAACTTTTAATACACCCCATCAAGCAATATCACTTTACATAATATTTTGGTCAAAAGCTTTTTAACCATTCGAGCAGATTGCCACTTTTTAACCATGATGGTATTTCTTTAGGAGCTACATCTGAATATGCACTTTCGATTGCTTCTCTTTTTTTGCGGGAGTCAATTCTGGCATAAACTTCCGTTGTCGTTACAGATACGTGGCCTAAAATATCTCTGATATATACAAGGTTGACATCTGCCTGTAGAAGATGCATGGCTTTTGAATGCCGCAAGCTATGGCAACTAATTCCCTCGGGAATAAGATTTGGAGTTTGTTTCTTCGCTATAGTCGCATACTTTAATAAAATATAATTGATTCCGGCTCTTGTAAGTTTTTCGCCCCGACAATTGAAAAACAAAGGATGCATATTTGTAGCCGGCTCAGTTAACTTATGTTCATGCATATAATTCAGCAATAATGAGACTTGTGCCTCAAGCATTGGTATAATCCGTGTTTTCCTTCCTTTTCCGGTAACCCTTATTGTGTGAGGAGAGTCTAATCTTATGCATGAAGGTGTAAGATCAATAATTTCCTGTACCCTTGAGCCGGTATCATACATGAGTGACAAGAGTGCTAAATCTCTCCGCCCTTTGGAAGTAGAGGTATCCGGTTGCTTCAAAAGCAGAGTTATGCCTTCAAGAGATAGGTAGCTCATAGTCGACTGTTTCGCTTTTTTCACAGGTATTGATAGTATCTGTTGATAATTGTGTAAATTTTCCGGATGATGGTATTGAAGGTATTTATAAAACGAATGAATGGCAGCCAGGCGGGCATTCCTGGTGGTGTCACTACTTTTCCGGTTCGTTTGTATCCATTCCAGAAAATTAACGACGTTATCTTTATTTATTTTCTCAATAGTCAACTTGCTGAGTTTAATGCCAATCGATTCCATGTAGTTGATCAATAAAACAAAAGTATCTCTATAGGAAGCGATCGTATTTGAACTGGCCCCCCTTTCGTGAGCCAGATATTGTGTCAGGAAGTTGGTCAGGGATTTAGAAAAATTAGTGGGTTGCATGATTGATGGTTTTAGGAAAAACATTTAAACAGATAAAGTTTATATTCTTCAGTAGTCCTGGATACATTTCAGCAGTCAATCTCACGTAAGTATTGGTGGCTTCTAATGACTGATGGCCCAGGTAGGTTGATAGTGTTGGCAGAGAACAGTAAAGATCGATTCCGCTTTCTGCCATTCTTGCCAATGCATGGACACTAAAGGTGTGTCGAAAATCTTGCAGTCTCGGCCCTGTATGGGTCTTTGCGATTCCCGCAGCCCATAATATCTGTGTAAATCGTTTGCGAATGTGATCTGTATTACAACTGCCGCCAGCCAGCGTTACAAAGAAGTTGGGGCTTATTAAACCGGATAATGGTAGTAGTAGTTTATGCTGGTAATATTCTTTTAAGACTGCAGATAGGGATAGAGATAGGGGGATCATTCTCTCCTTGCCATTTTTACTGTCTCTGACGATAAGATAATTATCCTCGGTATTAACATCCTTCTCTTTTAAAGATAAAGCTTCATTGATTCGTAATCCTGTTGAATACAACAGGCGGAAAAGAGCCGGAAGGATAATAATGGCTGCGTCCATTCTTTTTTTTTACTAACCATAGTATCGCAGGCCGAAAAAATCCTATATACTTCGGTCTTAGAGAAGATATACGGAGTAAATACATTTTTATTAGGTGGCAATTGCATGAGATATGACGGGATGCCGACTTTGCATAAATATGATGCCAGTTGATTTAGACACACACATCTGTGGTATTTATAAGAACTGGATTCATTAAGATTTAACTCTCTCCATGCTTCAGCCAGATCTCTGGTAATGCCAACTAATTTCTCAGCCCTCTTTATTGTGAACTCATCAAATAAACCAAAAAGAGTCATTTCAGTTTTATATTTGAAACCAAGGCTTCTTTTAAAGTCAATATACTCTTTTATATATGGAGCGTAAACTCCTTGTAATTGTTTACTCATAAAAATACCCTCCTTTTTGGTGGTAAAATGATGTGTCCACGATAGGCACGTCCAGTGTACATTTTTTCATTGACTCAAGGTCGATCCTGAGATAATACTGGGTCGATGCAGTATTCTGATGTCCCAGCACTTCTGAGATAACTGGTAAAATCGTTCCCTTTTCCAAAAGAATACCAGCGAGGCTGTGTCGCAAAGCATGAGGTCCGTGCTTGCGGTGCGCAATATTGACTCCTGATTTTACAAAATAAAAATTAACAACACCAGTAACAGTGCAACTCATAATGGGAGCATAGGGAGACCTCGCCAATAAAAAAACAAATGCTTCGGTTGATTTAGGGCGACTGTGCTTTAGATAATCAATGATTGCATTGCCTACCTCCGCTAAGATCGGAAGTTTTATTATTTTGCCTGTTTTGTATTGATTCAATTCTATTACAGATTGTTCCCACAACAAATTCTCAAATTTGAGATTTGCAATATCGGAGGCTCGTAGCCCAAGCCGGGCTGCCAGTAAGACAATCGCGTAATTACGTTTACCAACAGCATTTCCACGATCTATAGAGCCAACCATCGTTTCTACTTCCCGGGGCGAATAAGTAGAGGGCAGTTTTGGTTGTTTTCTAAAATTATCCTTTGGAACTATTAAAGCAAGATCATTTTCCAGTAAGTTATATTTATATGCATACTTGAAAAAACCTCTGATGGATTCAAGCGTATGGTGGGACAGACTTGAAAATTTTGAGCTAATTGTTTTGATAAACTTTAGAATATGGAGTTGGTTGATGGCATTGAGTGATATAATTTTATTCGCACTTAGATAGCAAAAAAATCGATAAAGGTGTTGCTCTCCTTCTTCAATTGTATGTTTTTTTAGTCTGAGAGAAATCCTGTAAGACAAGTACTCCATTATTACCCCTCCGATTTCCCCTTCAAAAATGGGCTGTTCCTTCACAGTTTGAATTGATCCGGTCTTATGGAATTCGCTTAGGACATCCACTGCTTTGATGAGGTCTTTCTCCCGCTTGGTTAAGCTGCTATAATCCCGATTATCTAATTCATGTAATAAATACTTATTGCCCACAGAAGAATCAAAATGCTGCGTGCAATGAGCATTCATGTACTTTTTTACCTTTCTCCACAAACAGCGGTAATGGCGAACTGTAGCTGTTGTACGGGATAGTTTTTTTGTCAAAAAATCTGCAGCGGCTGAGGTTAGTTCCTCAAACGTTTTAGTTGTTACTTTCATAACTGATTAATTTTTGTTGATCGCAATATTGCTTCATAAAATTAACCAGAATATTATG
>DATCFI010000220.1:0-9157 GCA_036509585.1 Hanamia sp.
TAAACCTGATGTGTAATTTTTTTGCTTTTTCAGATAAAAAAGCATGCTAAAATTTGTCTTCATGATTTTAATCATTTAGGTGAAACAAAATTAGCATTGCAGCAGAAGCAAAACAAGATGTTCATTTAGTGAACATGTTGAGATACAGTAAGTTAGGCCATGTTTGGTGAGTAAAGGGTTCGGGAGATATTACTCACCGAATCACTCACCAGAAATTTGTTATTCTATGTATGTTTTGATAACCCTCTAAAAACAAAAAAGCCCGCAAACATTGAGTTTGCAGGCTTTTAGCATAATTTGGTATTGACTTTAGTGGAGCTGCAGGGAATCGAACCCTGGTCCAAACATATCCGCCGTAAGCCTTCTACATGTTTATTTTTGCATTAGTTTTCGGGAAAAAGCAGGAGCAAAACAAACCAACTTTTTCCTTAGCTGAATAGTCTTAAGCGATTGTCACAGCCTTCAATCGCAGCAGCCCGTTTTATTTTGAGTCGGCGGAAGAGCGTGGCAACAGGCCTGGCCAGCTCAACGGCCCTAATGGAAGCGAATCTATCGATTACGCAGCCATGGCAAATTGTGTATTGCCATTTAAGGTTTTCGTATTCAGATTAAAGCGCTAATTACGCAACGCGCTACATGCTTATACTTACAAAGAACTATGCTGTCAAAACCGGTCAGCCCCGGGTGATTGTGAACTTGCAAATTTATGAAAATAAAAGGGAAACATTAAACATTCATCAATCAACATTCAATAATTAATAACACTTACTTTTACACACTTTTTTACAAAAATGAATTAATGGATCCGAAAGAATTTTATCAACATAGGTTAATCGATTTAAACACGCAATTAAAGACCTTGAAGCAGCGAAAGTCTTCTTTTGCCTGGTTGCGCCTTGGCGCCATCGCTGCGATTGTCTTTGCGTTTTATTTGCTTTGGTCGTTAGGGGTTGTGTACGTGGTAATAGCAACTGTGATTCTGCTTTTTATTTTTACCCGATTCATTTATGCAGACCTGAAAAATCAAGCTAAAATAGAACATGCCAGTAAACTGATAAATATCAATGAAAACGAATTAAAAAACCTTGCAGGGGATTATTATGATTTTGAAACCGGCGCGGAACATATTCCGAAAGAACATCCTTATTCTAATGACCTGGATATTTTTGGAAGGGCATCTATATTTCAGTATATCAACCGAACAGCATCGGAACCCGGAAGTCGGCGTTTGGGGGATTATCTAAAATCACCGGCATCTATAGACGATATTTTGCAAAGGCAGATTGCCACAAAAGAGTTATCAACGAAAGTTACGTGGCTTCAGGATTTAATAGCCGAAGGCAAGAAAAACAAGATTACTTTTTCTACCAAAACAAGACTGGAAGATTGGATGAAAGAGCCTCCTGTTTTTTCAAAATTTAAGCCCTGGAAATGGCTTCGATATGTATTACCCGCTATTATCTTAAGCGTTGTTACTTTATATATTTTTGATAAAGTTGGGGATAGTGTGTTTTATCTTACACTCTTAACTTTTGCCGTGCTTGCTTACCAGATTAATAAAGTGGTGGCACCTGTTCATGAAACATTGTCAAAAGTGGCAGATGAATTGAATACGCTTTCAACAAGCATTTCATTAATCGAAAATGAATCTTTCAACAGTCCTTTATTGAACAAATTAAAATCTGTTTTTTTAGAAAAAAATAAGAAGGCCTCTGAAGATATTTTACAAATAAAAAAGATATTGGACAAACTGGACATGCGATACAATCTTGTCATATCGTTGCCTTTGAATCTTTTATTACTATGGAATCTGCAACAGGTGCTGGACCTTGAAAAATGGAAAGCGGGCCGGCCAAACAATCTTAATTCCTGGTTTGATACCTTATCCGATTTTGAAGCGCTGAATAGTTTTGGTGTTTTGTGCTTTAATCATCCTGAATGGATTTTTCCTACGATTAAGCCAAGCTACTTCTCTATTGATGGCAAAGAAATTGGCCATCCATTAATACCGGTCGAAAAAAGAGTTGATAATTTTATTGACATACCAACCAATGCAGAACTGATGCTGGTCACGGGTTCTAATATGGCAGGCAAAAGTACTTACCTAAGAAGTATTGGTGTAAATGTTGTTTTGGCGATGGCTGGCGCTCCTGTCTGCGCGCGTTCTTTTTCTGTTTCTCACGTGCAGCTTATCAGCAGCATGAGAGTTACCGATAATCTTGAAGAAAGTACGTCTACGTTTTATGCCGAATTAAAGAAATTAAAAACGATCATTGAAAAAGTAAATGGAGGAGAACAAGTTTTTATTCTCCTTGACGAAATTTTACGGGGTACTAATTCTCTTGACAGGCACACGGGTTCAAAAGCATTGATAAAGCAATTAATAAAAAAGAAGGCAGCAGCAATTATCGCCACGCACGACCTCGAACTGGCCAATTTAAAAGAGGAATTTTCAGAAAATATCCTCAATTATCATTTTGATGTGCAGGTAAGCAATGATGAATTGTATTTTGATTACATGCTAAAACCCGGTGTATGCAATAGTTTGAATGCATCTATACTGATGAAGAAGATTGGGATTGAACTTTAAAGGCGTAAGGGGTAAGGCTGAACGCAAAAGGCAAATACTCAATATTCAATGTTCAATAATCAAGAGAAAGGCAAAAGTCTGAAAGTAAAATTCGGAAGGTAAAAGGCAGAAGGCCTTGAGCGTTAGGCCTTAGGCATTCAGCCTTGATCCTTTTCCTGGCATTAAATTGGTAATTATTAAAAAAAAAATTATGAAGAAGATTTATTTATTGACATTGGTTGGGGTATTTTCTTTTAGCGGTTGCGATACGGCGAAAAGTATCATGGATTCTGTAAACACTTCCGGAGGCAGCCTTTCAACTGCCGACGCAGTGCAGGGACTGAAAGAAGCACTTAAAGTGGGAACAGATTCTGCCACGTATCATCTGAGTAAGTTAAATGGATTTTTTGGCGATGAGGCCATTAAAATTCTGATGCCGCCCGAGGCGGAGAGTGTTGAGAAAACGCTGAGAAGCGTGGGACTGGGAAGCCTGGTCGATAAAGCCGTTTTATCTATGAACCGTGCTGCAGAAGATGCATCAAAGTCAGTGGGAAATATTTTTTTCAATGCCATCAAACAAATGACGATACAGGATGCATTCGGAATTTTAAAAGGCGGCAACGAAGCCGCAACCAATTATCTAAAACAAAAAACTACAGCAGAGCTTACGGCTGCCTTTAGTCCGGTCGTTTCTAAATCGCTCGGTACTACAGATGCCACAAAATATTGGAAAGATGTTTTTACCACTTATAACCGTTTTAGCAGTAAGCCCGTAAACACAGACCTTACAGCTTATGTAACGCAGAAAGCCCTTGATGGTTTATTTTATCATATTGGGATTGAAGAACAACAGATTCGTCAAGATCCCGCTGCAAGAATTAATGATATTCTGAAGAAAGTTTTTGCAGAGCAAAATACGAAAAGTTGAATGCTTAAGGCTAAACGCTAAAAGCAGAAGGCAAAATGCTCAATATTAAATGTTCAATTCAATGCTCAAGGCAGAAAGCTAAAATCTTATTCTGCCCATTTCTTACTTACCTGATTCCTGACCGGGCATATGAAAAAGTAAAGCATTGAAAAAACTCCAGTAAAGATGATGGTGGTGGCCCATACTTTGTAATTCGCCACAGGCGATATAATGCAGGAAAGTATATTAGTGCCCAGTCCAATAGGGTTTACTAAAATGTCCCAACTATTCCATCTCTCAAAGCGTCCGAGGTAAACGCCAAAAGATGACATGAACAGCATCAGTGGAACAAAAAGATTGATCATTTTATGATTAAACTTTTCGCTCAAAAATAATTCGGCTTTCCTGATAGAAATAAATGCCATCATAATTCCTGTAAAAGCCGCCGAAAATAATAATGAGGCATCAAACCACAAAGGCACATTTGTAACAGCACCGAGGTGAATTAAATCGGTAACTATGTATAAGGCGTTCGGCAAAAACAATACCCAGCAAAAAAATAAGCAGGCCTGCTTCCAGGGAGTTGATTTTTTAAAATCCTTGAAATAATTGCTTAATAAATAAGGAATCCATGCGAGAAATAGGTTCCACGCGATAGAAATATAGCGCCATGTTCCGGAATACAAAATTCTGCTTATGATCAGTAAACTGATAAAAAGAAAAGAAATCAATAACGCCCGGTTGAAATTGCGATTAGAAAATGAAATCATAAAAAAATTGATTTATAAAATTAGGAAAAATTCCTCCCTATAAAAATAAAGGAGGAATATTTGAGAATACTTTATCGTTTGACGGGAATAAATTTGTGAAATAATTTTAATTCCTGCCAGGCCATTTAATCTTTAGGTCACACTAAAGCCAATGCATTCAAATCTACAAAGCAGGTTCCGCTGCAACCACGGATGAGTTACCGTACCAATTGATTTTTCTGCTGGCATACATGGCTATTGCAAGAATTATAAATAAGCCGATACTGCCAACAATGAGCGCTGTATCTTCAAGACTGATTAGCACAAAAATAAATCCGTACAGTCCACTTAACAGTCCGAAGAAAATACCGGCGGTTCTCCAACTCATGAAATGTCCTTTTGCATAGAATGTAATTAGCAGTATGGTGGCTAACGCTGACATAATATAAGCGTAATCAAATAAAATATATTCGCTGATAGAAAGCAGCAACGTGTAAAAAATAACCAAAGCCAGCCCAACCAACACATATTGCACGGGGTGAAATGGTTTGCGTTGCATCAACTCGATGATAAAGAAAAACGCGAACGTAAGCCCGATAAAAAGAAGGGCATATTTTACGCTCCTAGACGTTTTGTCATACTGACTTGCAGGCTGCACCAGGCTTACGCCGAACGCGAGTTGGTTGCCTTTATCTTTTATTGTGTTTTCTTCTATTACTGTTCCAAAAGGAAGGTTGGCCTGGTTAAAACTCCATTCGGCTTCGAATCCTTTGTCAGTTACGCTTCTGCTGGCTGGTAGTAGATTACCATCAAAAGACGGGCTTGGCCAGGTCGATTGAATCTTAAATCGGGACGTCGCGCTTAAAGTCATAAAATGCAATTGTTCGCTGCCTTTTAATTTAACGTTAAAATGAAAAGGAATACTCTTCTGGAAATCTTCCGGGCCAAATTTTATCGGCACGGAAAGCCCCACATCACCAAAATCGTTGACAGATAATCCGGGATTTAGCAGCAAGTCCTCGCCATTAAAATTTATAGTCACTTCTTCTTCAATTCCCATAAAATCACTGAGGGCGACACATAATTTTGCATTTGCATAATCGAGATTATCGGTGTCAATATCCTTCGGAATTTTGATGTTAAACGCTCCGTTGAAATTGGTGTTGCTTTTGTAAAGCAGCACGTTGTAAATAGACCGGGTTCTTTTTTCAGGTGTCATTTCGCTTTCGACTTTTAGACTTTGCGGAAGCAGAATTACATTGGTCTTCTGAGGAATTATTTTCCCATTTTCGCCGGGAACAAATTGGGTATAGGGTACAGTTAAAAACGGGCCTGATAAATTTTGCGTGGAAGCCCACTTGCTGCTCACTTCCTTCACGACTTCTTTTTGTCGTTGCTGTCTTTCGGAAATTAAATTTTGAATAAAGATGGTAGGAATCAACATCAGCAGGATGAGGCCGCCGGTTATAAGTCCCTTTACCAAAATCCTGTTAGAGTGATTCGGAGTTGGGTTGTTTGGTTCTAATGTTTCCATTGTTTTGTTGGTTTTATTTTGTTGATGAAAAAAAAGATGGATGGCTTCTGTAAAAGAAATGTTGGTGAGTGGGTTTGCTAAGAAAATGCTTGCCAGCCCGCAGATAGAAATGATGGTAGCCAAAAATGTGGCGGCAAATAAGCCGATGGTCGCACCTGCAATTGCATAAAAAGAATGTACAAAATTGCCGAAATCGAAATTGAAGAAGAAACTACTTATCGGTATCCCATACAAGATGGCAATGAATAATTGACCTGAGAAAAAGAGAATGAATTTTGTCCCGGGCGGGTTACGTGTAATTCTTAGGAGTGAAAGGCAAATTAATAAAACAACAAAGCCGGGAATGCTGCCAACAAGAGTAGCCAGCAACGCTAAAGGCAAAACGACAAAATCAATATGTTGCTGATCAAAACAGAGGTAAATAAATGATTCTGTTGCAAAAGCTACGGCAGTAATCAACCACATCCTAACTATGATTCCCAGTGTTTTCATTATTTCATCAATTTAAAAGTACTTTGTATTTCAAAGTAAGTGTACAAAAAAAATTATTTTGTGGATTGAATCATTTTTTCCAAAGCGTCGATATGTGCCTTAAACATTTTTTCGCCAGTTTTAGTTATTTTATAAGTGGTGTTGGTTTTGCGACCGATAAATCCTTTCTCTACTTTTATCACTTTATTTTCTTCCAGGGCTTTTATATGGCTGGCAAGATTGCCATCGGTAATTTCCAGCAACTCCTTTAATTCATTGAAATTTACCGAATCATTTGCCATTAGAGCACTTAAAATGCCCAACCGCACGCGGCTGTCAAAAAGCTTATTTAAATTATTTATAGGGTTCAACATTAAATTCAAATTATAAAATTAGGAAACGGACTTTTCAGCCGTGGTCGGTGTCCTCATCGACCACATCCAAAGCGACATTTTCAAAATCACGATTTTTATTCATCAACATCATCCGAATTCCTCTCATACTTCCACCACATAAATGAGCCATATACAATATGAAGAATTCCAAAACCAAGAGCCCAAAAATAAAGGCCATAGCCCACAAACCACAAATTGATAATACCCAGCATCAACTCGCAATATCCCAGCCATTTAATTTCGTCCAGTGTATATTTAGACGCATTCACCAAAGCAAGTCCATAAAAGATAAGACACCCCGGAGCTATCAAACCAAACGTTCCGAAATGAATCAATCGCAACAGAAAAATTCCTCCTGCAACAATCGGAATAGCCACCTGCACCATTAACCTTTTCGCTGTCGAACCCCACAATGGAATGCCCTCGCGTTTGCTTTTTATTGAAGTAAAGATAAATGCACTGATTAAAGAAGCAACTAATGTCGCCGCTGCTATCAAAAAAATCCATGTATTAAAGATAGCGGAGTAGCTTGCGTTTCCATTGTTATACAATGCCGCACCTGGATGAAGAAACAAATTTTTGAAACCATACACGTAAGGCCACGAAACCCATGCGCCCAACAGCGCAAATACGCCGGCGCTGATACCACTTAATCCGCTTAAGCTGATAAAACGGCTGCTACGTTCCATCATCCGCTTGATATCTTTCAGCGTTTCCAATGATTGTTGTTCTTACATAAAAAGTACTTTGAAATGCAAAGTAAATATAAATATTTTGGAAAGAGAAATTTTTTTAGAGGAAATTTAATGGAAATAGTTTTTTTATTGATTAAGGCGTGGCTTTTTTAGAACTTATTTTATTATTATGCGGCATTTATAATTTAACTGAGAAGAAAACGAGGGCGGCAACAATTGAAATGGTGACCTTGAAAGGTGGAATCTGTATTGGCGCGACTACAACCTGCCTATGCCGGCAAGTACAAAAAACGAAATAGAAAAGTGTTGATAATCAGAGGTGACTTTTTGAATGGATTCGTGTAATATTGGGTAAGGTGCAATACCGACCAATCTTTCATGCTGACAAAAATTAAAATTCTAAAATAGCTGGACCTGCATTAGGGTTAAGATATTTATTACTGCTTGCCTTTTTTTAATAAGAATCGGAGAAATAAAACCAGGTTTCGGTAACGCAAAAAGTCCCGATAATGATAAAGTTTAAATTTGAAAATGGAAAACAGAGATGTTGCTGAGAAATAACGCAACAACATCTCTGTGCCTGCAAGACGCTGGCTTCCTACTTCCTTACCTTTTAAATATCAGCAAGAGCTATTTTCTGAAGAATGTACTGCCTTTATATTGAGGAGTAGCACTCATTTTTAAGTCTGCCTTGTCGCCACTTACATCCAGCAGCATAAAGTCCGGATGTTCTGTTGTGTAAGCCTTCCATTCGCCTCCATCTTTGCCGTTTGGATTTCCAAATTTGGAAAAATTAGTATAGAAATCCACCATCTTATTACTCAAATCTTTATCACCTTCGGTAAAAGGCCGCCAGCTATGTTTCATTGAATGAAACACATACCACAGATCGGAAGAATGGAAAGCGCCGCTGGAGTCGCCGGGAAGCTGGCGCTGGAAAAAATAAGCATAAACAGGTTGCTTGCTTTGTGGTGCACGCAAGGCGCAGAAGTCACTTACCGCTTTCGTCATGTCGAAAATGTCGTTGGCTGTACTTCCAATCATGTAGGGAATGTCGGCCAATTGGTTGGCACGCGCTGCATCGGAAAATGTTCCTTTTAAAAAATATCCGTCAATAACAGGCCCCCAGCCACCACGTTTTTTAGTAGTGTCGGCATAAGTTTGAGCCATTTTTGTTAATTCATCAAAAGAAAGTGAACGCATTTGCTCCAGCGTTGTCTTTCCGAAGAAATCCATCATGGCTTTGTTTCTCAGTTGCGCCGAATCAAGCGTGTCGCCGGGCCTTGAATCTAAGCCGCCTCCGCTCATACTAACAGCTTTGCTTACCAGCGTTTTTGAAATAGGAGATGCACATAAGGACTGTACGCTGCCTGCGCCGGCGCTCTGGCCAAAGATGGTTATGTTGTTGGGATCGCCTCCAAACTGACCGATATTGTTATGTATCCATTTCAGCGCTGCTGCCTGGTCCATCAACCCATAATTGCCGGAAACACTGTGGGGGCTTTCAGCAGATAAAAGAGGATGTGAGAAGAAACCAAATACACCGAGACGATAGGTTACTGATACAAGTATAACACCATGGGAAGCCCAATCCTCACCGCCATCCATTTCCGGTTCAAAAGCAAATCCTTCCCGAAAGCCGCCGCCATGTATCCACATCGCCACCGGAAGTTTCTTGTCTGTTTCCCCGGCCGCCGGGGTCCATACATTCAGGTACAGGCAGTTCTCGCTAAATGGAACGGAACCGCTGGCACGCCATTCTTTACCATAAAAACTATTCGGGTTCCACGTAACCTGTGATGCTGCATCGCCATACTTATCTGCTATTTTAACTCCT
>DATCFI010000221.1:0-5071 GCA_036509585.1 Hanamia sp.
ACTCTGAAACTTTTTTGTAAATTCTATTAAACTCATTCCTGTAAACATGGCTAATAATTTTAGCTCAAATATACTAATATTATTAGCTTAAAACAAATACTATTCAATTCATCACGACCTATCTGCTTTATTCTATAAAAATATTTTGTAACACGGGCAACCAGTGAATCAACAAATAACCTGTTTTCTTATTTACCAGAATAATTGCGGATTAGCATTCAAGCGATACACCTTTTCACATTGGTACTTTCAGGAGATGAATGCATGTGAAATTGCCCGTCCTTCTATGAGAATAATAAATAGATTTGTATTTATGAAAAAAACAAAATCTCTTTTAAATCCTCCTCTCTCCATCAATCTTCCTGCGCAAAGTGAGGTGATGACTCCCGAACTCTTGTGGTCTTTAGGTCGTCTTTCGGTTGCAGGGGTAGGTCCCAATCATCAGACTTTGATTTATGCTGTAAAAACATTTAATCTTAAAACAGAAAAAAGTAAGGATGCTTATTACTTTTTAAATCTGAAAAATAACGTTTCCAAACCAGCATCAATTTTCGGCAAAAAGAAATTTGTGCAATGGGATAAGAGTGGCTTGTATGCGAGGGAAGGTGAAAAATTATTTAAAAGCGTTGACGAAGGGAAAAAATGGACCATTATTTCAAGTGCGTTAAAAGATGCAGTTGATATCAGGATATCTCCTGATGGCGCATGGATTGCATTTTCCAAACCCGTATCAGTAGAAAAAGTGCTGGGAAAAGAGTTATATCCGGAATGTAATAAAAGTACTGCTCAGATCTACACCGATCTGAATTATCGCCATTGGGACGAGTGGAGTGTTGGAACTGTCTCTCATGTTTTTGTGTCATCCATTCAAAATCCGGATACACCGCTTAAAGATATCCTGGGTGAGGAACCTTATGAATGTCCCCGGAAACCTTTTGGTGAAAAAGAAGATTTTATGTTTACTCCTGACAGCAAATCGGTGATATATGTATGTAAGAAAAAAGCAGGAAAAGAATATGCGCAAAGTACCAACACAGATATTTACAAATATTCAATTGAAGATGGTGCCACAACAAATCTTACGGAAGGAATGATGGGTTATGATGCATCACCTGCATTCAGTCCGGATGGTAGTAAGCTTGCATGGCTGAGCATGAAAACAGATGGTTATGAATCGGATAAAAATGACCTTGTGGTAATGGATCTAAGCTCAAAAAAGAAAAGTAATTTAACTGCATCGTGGGATGAAACCGTTGATGGTAGCTTTATATGGGCCAATGACAATAACTCCATTTATTTTAGTGCTTCCCTGAAAGGAACCCAACAGTTATTCGCTGTGAAAATTTCCGGTGTAGAAAAAAACGGAGATGTGAAACAAATTACTTCAGGCGATTTTGATATTAGTGACTTATGGGTTGAAGACGGTAATTCAATAATTGCGGGAAGAACAGATTTTAATCATGCTACAGAACTTTATAAAATATCCCTTAATAATGGAACGATGGCTGCGATTACCCACGTTAACGATAATGTGTACAGTAAAATAAAGATGAGTACATCAAAGATGAAAATGGTAGCGACACAAGACGGAGATCAAATGGGTGTTTGGGTCATCTATCCACCGGATTTTGACCCTACGAAAAAATATCCTACACTTTTGTATTGCCAGGGAGGGCCGCAGGGTGCGCTTTCGCAGTTTTATAGTTTCAGGTGGAATTTTCAATTGATGGCGGCGAATGGTTACATAATAGTCGCACCTAACCGGCATGGAATGCCCGGCTGGGGCGTGGAATGGAATGCTTCTATCAGTAAAGACTGGGGAGGCAAACCTATCCGGGATTACCTCGATGCTATTGCTGCGCTTTGCAGGGAGCCTTACGTTGACAAAGACAATCTTGGTTGCGTAGGCCCCAGTTATGGCGGCTATAGTGTTTACCAGTTAGCGGGAGTACATAATAACAGGTTTAAAACTTTTATCGCCCACGATGGATTATTTAATCTGAAAAGTTGGTATGGCACCACAGAAGAACTTTGGTTTGCCAATTGGGATATCGGCGGTAATTATTGGCAGCAGCCCGTTCCTGAAAGCTATCAAAAATTTAATCCGTCTGATCTTGTTGATAAATGGAATACACCCATTATGATCATCCAGGGCGGACTAGATTATAGAGTACCTGTAGGGCAGGCGCTTGAAGCGTTTCAGGCCGCACAACTCAGAGGCATTAAGAGTAAATTATTTTATTGCCCTGACGAGAATCACTGGGTATTGCATCCGCATAATGCGTTGGTTTGGCAACATGAATTTTTTAATTGGCTGAAAGAAACAATCTAAAAATAGCAGGCATCACATCACTGAATTAAAATGACTTACAGACAAGGAATAGGAATGATTTAAACGGGCTGAAAAATTTAGCGCTTAAATCCTGGATTCAATTTCAACACGAACTAACGGCTGAAAATTGGCAAAAGCTAAGTACCAATTTATCTGACGAAAAGATGTACGCATCCCTGTTAGAAGATTCCTACTGCCTGGTTTGTGAAAATGATACTTTTGAAATTATTGGAATGAGTTTTCTTGTGCCGCATGGAAATCCAACGGAACTCTATGACGAAAAATGGTGCTATATCAGGTTTGTTTCAGTTGACCCGGAATATGAAGGAAAGGGAATTGGTAAACAGCTAACTTCAAGATGTATTCAAACTGCGAAAGACAACAACGAACAAACGATTGCTTTACATACTTCTGAAATGATGGACAAAGCAAGACATATTTATGAAAGTTTAGGTTTTAAAATATTGAAAGAAATAGCCCCGAGACTTGGAAAAAAATATTGGCTTTACACACTTGACCTTTCCTGATTTTAATTGAATTTTTATAGAAGTAAGTCAACACTTCCCGTGGGTAACTTTGGAAACAATTTCAGTCATCAGACATCTGATGCAACAGGAGATTTCGCTTGATTCCCAGGTTGCACTCTTTGGCGTTCTTTTTGCTTGCCGATTGTTGTATATTTTGTTGGTATAACGACATGATTATGACTTCAAAACTGGAACATTAAAAAATTGACTTAAATGAATATTACCCTTTTGTCAGCAACATCAAAAAAGTTTATTATTTCATCACTGTTTTATTTTCTAGCAATGAACTCCTTCGCTCAAAAAAAAGAACCGATACTTTCTGCACGGGAAAGCGACCCGGTAAAAATGGGATGGATGCAAGGCTTTCCGCCACCGAAGGACAAAATTCTAAGTGTTGCGGATGGCTCATTTTTTAATTTTCCGGCGCTTCGCTGGAGCGTGGTAAATATGCGGCAGTTGATGCCTACTGTAAATGTTTCCCGTGGCTTGCAGCCGCCAAGTCCTTTGCCCTATCAGCTAGATGAAAATATTGATTCTATTCACTTCCTTCCGTGGGGCGCTAAAACTGAGATGACCTGGGAAGCCTCGCTGTGGAAAAATTATACCGATGGAATCATCATTTTACATAAAGGCCGGGTAGTTTATGAAAAATATTTTGCGGCTTTGAAAGACGACAGAGTACATGCGGTCATGTCGCTTTCCAAATCCTTCGCGGGCACACTGGCTTCCCTGCTGGTCGCTGATGGTTTGCTGGATGAAAACAAACTGGTTTCCTTTTATGTGCCGGAATTAAAAACTTCTGCCTTTGGCGATGCTACGGTGCGGGAAGTAATGGACATGACCACTGCATTGAAATACAGTGAAGATTACGCAGACCCTAAAGCACAAATTTGGGCTTTTTCTGCAACCGGAAATCCATTACCCAAACCAAAGGATTATAAAGGCCCGATAGGCTACTACGCTTATTTGGAAACTGTAAAAAAACAGGGCTTGCATGGCCGGGCTTTTGGATACAAAACAGTAAACGCCGATGCACTCGGTTGGATTATATCAAAAGTAACCGGCAAATCGGTGGCGGAATTATTGTCTGAAAAAATATGGAGTAAGATGGGTATGGAACAAGCAGCATTTTACCAGGTGGACGCTTTGGGTATTCCTTTTGCTGGCGGGGGATTTAATGCAGGCCTCCGAGACCTCGCGCGCTTTGGAGAACTTATTTTAAATAAAGGGAATTGGAATGGCGAACAAATCATTCCACAACAAGCCGTAGCAGATATAGAAAAAGGCGGAAGCAAAGAAAAATTTGCAAAATCAGGCCATCCGCTTTTGAAAGGTTGGTCGTACAGGGATATGTGGTGGATAACCGAAAATGCCCATCATGCGTTTACCGCTCGGGGTGTATATGGGCAAACTATTTATATTGACCCAACTGCGGATATGGTTATCGTACGTTTGGCATCACAGCCCGTTGCGGATAACAGCAACAACGACCCATGGTCATTACCCGCTTATGCAGCAGTTGCCGATTATTTAATGAACAAAAAATAAACTCAAAAAACTTTCAACTATGAACACATCCTCATTATTTGACCTAAAAGGAAAAACCGCGATTGTAACAGGCGGCGGTAATGGTATTGGTAAAGCCAGTTGTAAAATGCTGGCGGCATTTGGCGCCAACGTAGTGGTATCGGATTATAAGCTGGACTTAGCAAAAGCGGTGGAGCAGGAAATCATAAAAGACGGAGGTAATGCTACGGCGATTGATTGTGATGTGACCAAAGATGAAGCGCTGGTAAACCTGGTGAATAAAACGATGGAGGCTTATGGCCAAATAAATATTTTGGTGAATAATGTAGGCGGCGGTGGCGCAGGAAAAGAAAGTCCTTCTCAAATAGAAGTGGCGCAATTTGAAAAAGTATTCAAGATGAACGTTGTTCAACATGTGGCGTTTGTGCCAGTTGGTAGCACCTCACATGCAACAATCAGGTTATGGAAGTATTATCAACATGTCGTCTATGGCAAGTATCAACACAAGTCCCGCCATCAGTGCTTATGCGTCTTCCAAAGCCGCTATCAACCACATGACGAGAAATCTCGCTTTCGATTACGGGCCTATAGTCCGCATTAACGTATCCGTCCGTCCAACCACATCTTGTCCACAAATATAATAGCCAATAGTTTTGCATGATAAAAAAAATAACATGCGCAACAA
>DATCFI010000222.1:0-2640 GCA_036509585.1 Hanamia sp.
TAAATTAACCGGGCGGGTACTCTATTGCCTGATTCTGAAAATAATAATAACGGTATGGGTAACCGAAAATAATAGGTGGCCAAATATAAATAATTTTGTAAAATCGGGATGGGCCTGACATAATCAGCAGACCCTAATTAATTCGAACGAATACAGTGAGATGCTTGATTTTACAGGGCAGGCGATCAATCTTTTCGATTCTGTTTCCACTGAGGTGACAATAATTAACAAGGATTCAATTAAAAAACGATTATCGCAATTGTTGACTTCTATAAAACAAAAAAAGGATAAGCAATTGGTTTCGTTGAATGCACAGCAGATAAAAAAACAGCTGCTTGCATTACAACTCGTTGATCTAAGCCCACAGCAGTATCCTGACATCACCGAAGGCAGAAAATTGTATAATATAAGTTGCCAATCTTGTCATGGTGCAGGAGGCGCAGGTAACGGTCCGCTCTCAGCTTCCTTTACGCCACCACCGGTAAGTTTTCTGAAGGACTCTTTAATGCAATTTATACCTCCGATGCAGGTGTTCAATACGGCGAGGCTCGGAGTAAAAGGTACAGGAATGAGGGCTTTCGATGAATTATCAGATAAGCAACTCTGGGAAATCGCTTTCTTTATAAAATCGTTGCCTTTTCAAAATAAAGCCTCCGGGAATTCTGATTCCCTTGAAAAATTATACGACCAACTTCAACCGGGCATTTCACTTTCAGATATTTCGCAGCTTTCTGATATGGAGTTGCAGGAGCGACTGGGTAATGATAAAAGTGGTCTTGCACTCGCTGCAATTCGTTTGCATCGTCCATCGAATAATGAAAATAATTCGTTGAGGACTACTCTTTCTTATCTTGATGCTGCGCTTGCTTTCTATAAAAATAATAGAGTAGCCGACGCAGAGCAAAAAGCCATTTATGGCTACCTGGAAGGTATAGAGCCTGTAGAGCAACAGCTGATCGCCATTGACGCTTCCATCGTGCCCGAACTCGAAAGAAAGATGAATGCAGTTCGCTCGGCAATCAAATCAAATCAGCCTGTCACTGAAGTAGCCCAAAAAATTGATGATGCAAAAGTGTCTGTTAATAAAGCCATGGTGTTGATGGGCGGGCAGACTTATTCATTCTGGTTTTCATTTCTGATTGCAGCATCTATTTTACTTCGTGAAGGCCTTGAAGCAATGCTTATTATTATTACGATTCTCGGGCTGCTCAAATCACTAAAAGCAAGTGACGCCATGAAGTGGGTTCACTTTGGATGGGTGACTGCGGTAGCGATTGGCATTGCGAGTTGGTTTCTTACCGGGTGGCTTATTTCTTTCGGCGCGCAGTATCGCGAGGCGATGGAGGCCATCGGTTCATTAAGCGCAGTGATTATATTGGTGTATGTGGGATTTTGGTTGCATAATAAAACGGAAGCAAAAAAATGGAAACAGTTTGTGGAAGTGCGTATTACCAAAATGATTGATAACAAAAAAATGATTGGCCTGGCATTTATTTCATTCATCGTGGTTTTTCGTGAAGCATTTGAATCGGTTCTCTTCCTCTCGTCACTTCAGTTGCAGGTGGATGAAGGGAGCAAAAACGGAATCTGGATGGGTGCACTTTCTGCCATATTAGTGGTGGTGCTTCTTTCTAAATTGTTACTGCAATTCTCTGTAAGGATTCCTATCCAAAAACTATTTAAGTATTCTTCCTTTGTCATTTTGATACTTGCTGTAGTGCTTGCCGGACAAGGAGTTCATGCATTTCAGGAGGGTGGATGGCTATCTGTTACCAGTATTCCGATAAATTTCCATTCCAACGTTTTAGGTATTTATCCGACGTTGCAGATGTACATGGCGCAACTGATCATTTTATTGATTTCGATTTCGATATTATATCTTAGAAAATTGACCGTAACGAGTCACGCACCTCAAGTGGTAAGCTGACTTTTCAAAATCAATCTCTTTGATGAATGCCTTTTTGTTTACTATGAATTTGTTCAGTAAATCAGGTGAATTTAATAACAAACAGACTAATATTCATCGTCAATAGTTTTGAATTGAATAGTCAAACAGTAAACTAATAAATACTCAATATTTCTATTTTCCGTTCCAATCATTCTTACTATATATTGATTCTCTTTTTTCTTTCAAAAAATCAATAAATGGCTTCACTTAAAATATAATAACGATATCATTTCCAAAGAATGCAACAGTATGATGTGGATGGCAGGGTTGTTGAGGTATGATAATAATTAAAACCATTACATGGAAAAATTTGATGTCATAGTAATCGGAACCGGCTCAGGATACAGCGTAGCCAAACATTGTGCGATTGCAGGAAAAAAAACTGCTATCATAGATAACCAACCATTTGGAGGCACGTGCGCCTTAAGAGGTTGTGATCCTAAAAAAGTATTGGTGGGGATTGCTCATCTATTATCGCTCAATAAACAGTTACAGGGGAAAGGCATTACAACTCCTGCTACTTATTCCTGGAAGGATTTGATGGAATTTAAAAAATCTTTTACAGAACCAAAGACGCCAGCCACCTTAACAGGCTTAAAAGAAGCAGGCATTGCAGCATATCATGGAAGAGCAACATTTATTGCTGAAAATACCATCCAGGTCAATGAAAATATTTTATATGCTGAAAAGTT
>DATCFI010000223.1:0-12390 GCA_036509585.1 Hanamia sp.
CGAAACTTAAAATATCGATAAAAAGAAGGAAAACTTTGCGTATTATATTTTTTATTTCAGTCATTGAATCTCTGTATCAATTTAACAAAGCTAAGTATGTTTATTTTTGTGGCTTGATTTTAAAAAGAAAATACTGTTAAATACTTTAATGATCAATTCAATTTTATTTTATTTCTTATTGCCCCCGTCCCTTTATTAATTACATGAAAACAAAAATCCTGTTTTTTGTTGCTTTACTACAACAAGTCTGAACCCTGGTTCCAGGATTTTAAAAAACCGACGAGGCTACAAAACCTTTGATCAGCCAAAGAAAAACAAATCTCTATGCGAGTACGCCAATGGCAGCAGGAAATCCTTTATCAAAATAAAAACCCCTCTTATTTGTTTGTTTACTGTTCAACTATAAGAGTCAGGATTCACAATAGATCACGTGTGTCATAATTTTAGATTTCAGATTTAAAGCAGGCTGCAAAATCTACAATTGTTGCATGTCTGCAAACCTGTGATCGTTCGCTACTAATAATTGCAATCCTACCTTTTTTCGGCAGCAAAATAAAAATTGAGGTTATTTGTACGCTTACTGTAAAACACCAAAAAGCTCTTCGATCATATCTTTATGCTTCAGACTCCTTCACTTCTTCATTCTCTTAGCAGAAAGGTTCTGTATTAGAAATAAAACATTTTTTATTTTATTAAAATTCATTAAGCACCCAACCTTTTTTTTTAATCAAATATCTTATTGGGGAACAATATGCATTAAATGCTATACGTATTTTATCAGTTTTTTTTAAAATTAAAAAATAAATTATGGAAAGAAAAGAATTTTTGTCATTGGTAGGAAAAGGCGCCAGTGGAGCTTTGTTTCTGTCTATTTTAGAAGCTTGCTCTAAAAACACAGCTTCTTTAGCACCTTCCGGCCCTGTAGATTTTACGCTTGATCTTACAAATAGCCAAAACGCTTCCCTGCAAACAGCCGGAGGCTATGTTTATACCAATGGGATTATTGTGGCTAAAACCGTTAATGGAGATTATGTAGCAGTATCTGCTGCATGCACACATCAAGGCACTTATGTACAATATGTTACTTCTAATAATTCTTTTTATTGCCCCAGCCATGGATCGGATTTTTCAACTGCGGGTTCTGTATTGCGTGGGCCGGCCAATTCACCGCTTACTCAGTATAAAACAACTTTAACTGGTAACTCACTTCGTGTATATTCCTGAAAATTATAAAAAACAATTATGAAAAAATGTTTAATGGGAATGTTGTTTTTGTTGTATGCCTTTCCCGCCTTAACACAGATATACATCTGTAGAAATGCAGAGGTAACTTTTTTCTCCTCGGCGCCTATTGAAGATATTAAAGGAGAAAGTTCTACTGCACTATCTGCCTTAAATGTTGACAGTAAAGAAGTTTATTTTAAAGTGCCGATCAGGAGTTTTAATTTTCATAGTAGCCTTATGCAAGAACATTTTAATGAGGATTACCTGGAAAGCGATAAATTTCCTTACGCCGAATTCAAAGGAAAAATCATAGATAATATAGACCTGACAAAACCAGGCACTTATATGGTGACCGTAGAGGGAAATCTGACTATCCACAATGTCACCAAAACTTATGCCACTAAAGGAAGTGTGGAAGTAAAGCCGGATTCAATTACAACACATGCTGTGTTTAATATAAAGCCGGAAGACCACGGTGTCAAAATACCCACATTATTAACTAAAAATTTAGCCGAAAATTTACAGGTTACTGTTGACGCTACTTATCATCCTCGCCCTGTTGCCTCCAAATAACTTAATTTTAAAAGTACTTTTTATGAAAAAATCCCTAAGTCTGTTGCTGTTAATTTTTGGCTTTGTTTATGTGTATGCACAGGATAATAATTTGAACAATCTATTTGCCGATTCTTCGGCACAAAATAATATGCCCGTCATTGCTACTTTTAAATCCGGTATATTAATTAATGCCCAAACAATTGAAACGATGCATAAGCATGATCTGCTTTTTGAGGTGGGCCATCGTTTTGGCGATATCGGCGGAAAATATGGAGGGAGCAAAACTTTTTATGGCTTTGATCTTATTTCTGACGTATTAATAGGGTTTGAATATGGCATCAGCGACCGTTTGACTGTAGGGCTGGGCAGGGATAAAGGTGCAGCGAATTTTGCTAATGTAAATCAAACGCAGCTTTTGTATGGCACCCTAAAATACCGACTATTACAGCAAACAATAAATAATCAAGTTCCACTAGCAATTACTTTATTTGGCAGAGGAATTGTTAGTACTATGGCTAGCCAAATAACCAATACCGATGCGGATTTCAAAAATTTTAAAAGCAGGCTGAGCGGTGTAGGACAGATAATTATTGCGCGTAAATTCAGTAGCAATTTTTCACTGGAACTATTACCGACTTATGTACGACGAGAAGATGTAGTTGGCCCCGATCCAAAAAATATGTTCGCCATGGGAATCGGCGGAAGGATAAAAGTTACAAAAAGGATGGCCATAGTAGCTGATTATTTTTTACCATTCCGTTCGAGCCAGGTGACAAATTATTTTAGTACGCAATTCAATACTTTATTTTATAATCCTTTGGCTGTAGGGTTGGAAATTGAAACCGGCGGCCATGTATTTCATATTGATTTTACCAATGCAACTTCTATTCTTGAAAATCAGTTTATTCCTGGAACAACTTCTAATTGGAGCAAAGGGCAATTTCGTTGGGGATTCAATTTTTCCCGAACTTTTACAATAGGAGGCAGTAAAAATAAACACTGGAAAAAATAATACGGCGACAAGAGAGAGTTGAAACTTATATTGATTGTTGATTCACCTCATTGAATTATGTGTTTTTATCACAGCATCCAAACGATAAAAAGTAAAATACCCGGTCTGTTTTAAAGCAATCGCCCAAAAAGTCAATCCTGATTTGGAACAATCGAAAAGAAATACGCCCTTTAAAGCTATAAATAACTAAACTTACATTTGCTTGCCCAGGTGAAATTCAGGGTTACAGATCATTAGAAGAATATCATTTATCTTAAAACCACCTTATAAAAAAAATGTCTCTCCCAAACAGATGAGAGAGGCAGAACAACCCCAAAATCAAAATAATAATTATTATTTTTTTAATTTTCCCCCATCATTTATATACTCATTTATCCCGCAGGCTGTAATAATTTTGGAATTAAAATGAATTTCCATGCACTGGTAAATTTGATTTTTCGAGTTGCCGATTATTTTTATTTTATAGTATTTTATAAACAGTACCGTCAAAATTAAATAAGATGAAATGAAAAATACAGCGATTCTGTTTAGTATTTTAATTGATAGCATTTTCTTTTTTTAACGATAGCGTTTATTGCTTTTTGAAGCGTAAATATCAATCATGAAGATTAGTGAATCGAGAAAATAACAATCAGTAAGATTAATATGAATAAAATTAATATTATCGTGATATAGAAAATTATCAAAAAAATATCCTTCGAACTTTGCCACATAGTATAAAATTTAAACTTATACAATAATAGAGCAGGAATAGGGCTATATATCTTTTTGAAATTAACACTTGAAATTAACACTGCTAAAGCAGGAACCTTTGCCTCCCACTTTTTATCTTTCTTCAAATTGAATTCACTTCTTTTTTATAAAAATATAGACAATAATAAATGGCAAATGGTTGGGCAGGAATTTAAAATTTATAAGTAAGCCCCGCTCCTATTCCATATCTATAGGGAAATGTCTTGACAATATGATCTTTGGTAATTTGGGTAATTGCACACCTGAACTGTGGAAGAAGATTTATTGACCATCTTTTATTAAAATTATATTGCAGGTTGATATCGGCGATAAATGAAGTATGAAAATTTTTCAATCCATTAAGCCCGTTTATTTGCTCCGTTTCGTAATTCAGCATATCTGTTACTTCAGTTTTTATGGAGACCTTGGTAACGTAGCTAAATGATAAGCCTGCTCCGGGAGTTATAGCAAATTTATTTTTGCTAAATGTATAGGTGGCCATAGTGGGAACATTTAAAGATTGAAGGTTTTGTTCTGCTTCGTTGCAAAAAATACTATCTCCAACAGAAAGTGGTTGTCCAAAATCAGGTTTAATGAATCCATATCCTGAAGAAGTATTGTATTGAAAGGCAACTTTCCCATTAGGTGTTTTTGAAGCAAAAATATTATGAGGTGAAATTCCTATATTGGTATTGGAAAAAAAGACGCCTGATTTCAATCCCCATTTACGGGAAAATTGTCTTGTAATATATAATCCGAAGGAATACGATCCTTCATGCCGCTCATCACCGGTGATTTGTTGGGATGGATTACGCATAATTGCTACAGAATTATCTACTAAATTATAATTGGCCCATTCGGTATTTGCATAACCCGTAACAGACCAATATGGACGAAACTTTTGATAAACTACTTTTTTATTTACCCCTGCGCTCCATTTTGCTGTTAGGGAATCTTTATTAAAAATTAGTGGTTTGTTTTGCAATTGGATGTTTAAATTGAACAAACCCGTAGTTTTAATTCTGTCTATCTCATTTGGTTTATAATTTTGGGAATCAGTAAATTCTTCCATATTCAATTTTTCCTTTTCTGCTAAAAATATTTTTTGATGGTCTTTTAGTTTTGTTGCTTTTTCGGCTGAAATATTATTGGGCTGATAATTGTAGGTTTGGTTTTTTGATTTAGCTATCAGGGTATTCTTTTGGAAATTCAGTTTTTGATTTTTTTCTTTGTTTACTTGCAAGACCGCTCCTGTTTTTTTTATAATTATTGAATTTCCTAATCGCGATTTATCGGCCGGGTTAATAACAATGTTATTATCCGTATTGTTTTTTCCTGGGTTAAGGTTAGCATTACCTGATGGATTATTAGAATTTTGGGCAAGTTCATTTTTTGAAGAATCTGAGTAATTATCTTTATCTTTTTCAAGATTTGGAGTTATTTTATTTTGTTTATTAACGCTATCTTTTTTACCAAAAGTGATGCTTTTTCTATTTCCATTCCCAGGGATGATATTATAAAATGATTTGTGAATTAATATTCCGGATAAAACAATTAGAAGCAAAATAGCTACACTTTTCCATATAATAAATCTCCTCTTGTATCTTTTTGCATCTTTATGATCTAGGCTGGCTTCCAGTTTATTCCATAAACCATCCGAAGGCTCATCCTCAAAATCTTTGTAAGCCCTGCTAAAAAGGTCATCCATATCATGTAAATTTTCATCCATACGATTTCAGTTTTATGGCAAGATTTTTTTTTTCGGGGTTAAAGCTTCCTGTAATATTCTCCTTGCATCTGCAAGGTTACTTTTGGAAGTGCCTTCGGAAATTTTTAGTACCTCAGCAATCTCACGGTGCTTCATTCCTTCAAACACAAACAAATTAAATACCATCCGATATGCCGGCGATAAGGTTTGCACAAGTTTTATCAATTCTTTTTCATCGTAATTATTCGCAAAATCAGCGCTTACAAATCCGTGGTGTGTTTCTGAATCAAATGAAATGACCGGTTTAAGATTATAAGATTTATTCTTGTATTTGGACAAAGCAGCATTGATCATTATTTTTCTTATCCATCCTTCAAAAGATCCTTCTCCTTTATATTTATTAATGTAGGTAAAAACTCTCATAAACCCGTCATGCAATATTTCCTCTGCCTCCTCTCTGTTTCTCGAATACCAAAGGCAAACACCCATCATTTTTCGGGCATAGCGGTTATAAAGCTTCGCCTGGGAAGCCCTGTTGCCAGATATACATCCTGAAATTATAAGCTGCTCGCAGTC
Source organism: Hanamia sp. (assembly GCA_036509585.1). Lineage (GTDB taxonomy): Bacteria > Bacteroidota > Bacteroidia > Chitinophagales > Chitinophagaceae > Ginsengibacter. The sequence continues at coordinate 5,808 of DATCFI010000223.1, forward strand.
TTCCATATCTTCGATCATAAAGACATACAATGAAATAATTTAGTTGGGTAATCCCCCAAAAAAATCCAGAAAACTAACTCTTTAATCCAAATTTTAAATACGGATACCGGAATATTGTTTTTAAAACACAAAGCCGCCCTTAAAAGCAACATGAGAATTTTATATTTAAAAATAAAAGGTTAACTGTTGAAATGACAAAATTAGCTTCAAATAATGTTCGGGACATGCTAAATAATCAATAAAAGTTACTTTAATTGTTCGCCAATTCATCCAATAGGCATACAGTTTTGTGAATGATTACTTCGGAATAAATTGTTTTTTTTCAAAACGAAAATGAATAAGAGCCAACCAAACCAGGGGATCTTGCTATCTATTTCTATTGTTTCAAGAATCTTTAAGATGCAGCTTTCTATTCACTTATAAAACAAAAATGATGAAAAATACAAAAATGATTTTACCCTTTTTATTTTTTACTGCATTGCTTTTCGCATTTTTCTTTTCCTGTAAAAAAGTAAATAATTCAACAACAACAAATATCGCACCTCCAGGTAAACATCTTGTATCTGTTTATATTAATGACGGCCCCATCGCTAAAATGCTGAAAGTGTTGGTGGATATAAGATACATAGAAGTAAAAGTGGATACCAGCAAAGTAGTACATGATGATTCTTATTACAATAATGACCATGATTCAGGAAATGATAACATTCACGAAAATCATTATGGTAAATGGGATACTTTGAGCATTACCCCACATATTTATGACTTGTTGAAGCTTACAAACGGGATGGACACATTAGCAGCTAATAGTTTTGCACAGGTAGGTAAGATAACCAAAATCCGGATTACGTTTGGAGCCAATAATACCATCTGGACTGATAGTACTCATTTTTATTTTCTTACACTTTGCGACAGCGAACCTTACATTTATGCAAGTGTTACGTCCAATACAATCGATACGCTTACAAACGGACAAGCGATCTTGCGCGTAGATTTTAATGTAGCCAAATCCATCAATTATCAATTGGGGCGTTATTGTTTTGAACCCAAAATAATATCATATACAGATAATAATACCGGACAATTGGCAGGATTAGTAACACCTCCTGCAGCTAATACAACTATTATCGTTTACAACAGTACAGATACTGCTTATGCCATGCCGGAGGAAGATGGCGAATATAAAATAAGGGGAATAATCCCGGCGACATATAGCGTTTTATATAAAGCAACTGCACCTTACAAGGATACCTTAATAAACAATGTACAGGTAATTGCGGGACAAACAATATCAATGCCAACGATAACAATGTATCCTTAGAAACAACAAATATGCCGTATCGGGAACAGAAAATAAGTCCGTACAATCACTTATCATATTCAATAAATGGATTATTTAATAAATTCTCCCTTCGTTTCGGTAGTAATAGCAACCTATAATGGAGAACGTTATTTGAAGGAACAACTGGATTCAGTTTTTGAGCAAACCTATCCTAATCTTGAGATTATTGTTGTAGATGATTATTCTTCTGATACCACTGTTTCCATTCTTCATCAATTTGCCTTATTGCATAGCAATATGAAAGTGTTTGCGAATGAAAGAAATATAGGACCTATTAAAACTTTTGAAAAAAGGAATATCCTTATCAACTGGCAACTTTATTGCTCTTTGCGATCAAAACGATATTTGGGACAAACATAAGATTGAATTATTGATGAGGGAAATGAATGGTAAGGAAATTGTATTTTGTGATTCTGAATTTATAGATGAAAAAGGGAAAACGATAACAGAAAAATTTCCAATATTAAAAACCTCTCTACCTATAACAATTGCTCTCCATTTATTATTGCAAATTGTATTTCGGGCCATGCAGTTGTATTTAGACGTGAAATAGCCATAGCTGCAATTCCTTTTCCGTCGTATATTATTCACGATTGGTGGCTTGTATTTGTAGCTTCATCAAAAGGTGTAGTGCATTTTGTAAACCTTCCATTGGTTCAATACAGGCAACAAGCCGATAATTTTATTGGTGCCACTAAAGTAAAGGACAGAAGTAAAAAAAGTGAAACGCACCATGAAGCAATAGCTAAAATCAGAAGCCGCATCGGAATTTTTTATGAAATATGCCCGGACACCAATATTAAAGCAAAAAAAATCTGAAGAAAATGAACCACCCCGCAGCAAGCTGCCGAGGTATCGAATACAAAATGCAGCCAACGCACAAATACAAACAGCCACCCCGCAGCAAGCTGCGAGGAATCTTTCGATTAAAAAGGAGCTACAGAAGTTTTTCGGTAGAAAACAATTTTTTAAGAATGATTATTTTCTATAAGTACCGATCGGAATTATTGGCCCTTAAAAAAAGAACTGCAATCAGAAAATGGTTTTTTTGTTTAAAGATGTTTTTTAAGATTAAATAAACATCTACTCCATGCCAGTTGTTTTTATAACTCTAGTCATTTTTAGTAATAATTTAAATAATTAAATACTTAAATTATTATAGGCCATGCATGAGGGTGCATCCCAAATTCTCGCATGACCGCCGCTTGTGGGAGGTAGACACCGCCCACGGCGGCCTGCCCCGGTTGGTGCCCCCACCAAACCGGCGATTTAAAACCTTACCATTACACCGCCGCCCCAATTATAGTCAGAATTGTAGCCGCCTGTTAATGAGATATGCTGGTTGAGCATATATTCTAAATTGGCTTCGTATTCTTTGTCGGTATTGGCTATATAAGTAAGCCATAGCCGTGGAAAAAGCCAGGTTTCGCCACTCAGGGTAAAACGTACATGCGCCCGCGAATCAATTCTTAGATCGGCGTTTAAGAACAGCGGCAACAGGTAGCATAAGCCCACCAAACCTCTTACAACATTTTGCGGAACCGGTTTGTTGTGATCTATGTAATATTTAGTGTATTCATCCTGATTACTGGCAACTACACCCACATAAAGCCTTAAAAAACGCGTTACAAAGTGTTCGTAAGTACTAGTGACTTCATACGGATGCGCCGTTTTCAACCCGTCGGAAGAGGTTTGATAGCTTTTGCCCTCTTGCCTTACGCCGTAATCGCCCTTCACCTGCGCCCAATTTTTACGGTTGGAATATGATAAATAGCCTCCTTCAAGATTGGAAGCAACAGTGGCGTCGCCCCAGAAAAACCAATGGTTGTCATCGTTAAACAATTTACTCATGGGATAGTTTTTCATTATCGGTGGCGCTTCATAATTTTTGTTCTGAAAACTGCGCGCCATACCAGCCATCGTGTGATAAAGAATATGGCAATGGAAAAACCAATTCCCCACTTCATCTGCCAAAAATTCAATGGTAATGGTACGCATCGGTGGTACAATCACCGTATGTTTTAATGGCGAATCGGTTCCGTCTGCATTCAACACTCTAAAGAAATGCCCGTGCAGGTGCATGGGATGGTACATCATGGTTTGGTTCTTCATGGTAATGCGCAATATCTCACCTTCTTTTACCTGGATAGAATCTTTTTCAGAAAGCGTTTTGCCATTAATACTCCAAATGTATCGCCACATGCTGCCGGTAAGGTTAAATGTAAGATTGCGCACCGGATGTTTGGTGGTATCAAAATTTGTAGGATGCAATGCACTTAGCATATCGTAATTAAATATGATCGAATCTTCACTGCCTTCCTGTCCCATATCCATTCTATGCATATTGCCCATTTCTGAATGATTCATATCTTTCATGTCAATTCCATTATTCATTTCAGAGCTGTCCATCTTCATATCCTTCCGGTAGCTCCTCTCATGCCTGAACTATCCATCTTCATATTCTTCATGTCCATTCTTTTCATGTTCATGTTATCCATCCCGCCCATATCCATCCCCGACATTTGCATCCCGGGCATTTGCATGCTCAGCGAGCCTGCCAGGTTAATATCTTGCTATGAACACGAACACAGAAGGGATTCCCATTAAAAATTTTAATCCAAGTTCAATTCTGTTTGTGTATATCATAAGTGTAGCGAAAAGCATATGCAGGCTTATCTCAACGAATTCTTCTATCGGTTCAATCGTAGGGGATTTTGGGAAAACAACTTTCATAAATTAATCGTAACAATGATTCAAACAAAACCATTATTTATTAACCAATTCACGACTTAAAAGCCTAATTCTATAAAAATAAATGGGAGCAAATTCATTTTGGTGAAACCACCATTAGAAATGTGGAAGGCGGATATGAATTTAAAATTTTTATTGGGTTGAATGGCATTCATCCCGAACAGGTTGCCGTGGAGCTATTTGCTGAAGGTATGAATGGCGCTGAGCCTGAAATATTAAAAATGAAAACTGAGACAAGTCAAAATGTAGAAAGTTATGTTTTTCATACTATTGTAAAAACAAAAAGAAAAGCGGCAGATTACACGGCACGCATAAAACCTTGCTACGAGGGTATTTCAGCGCCTTTGGAAGATAACCGTATACTTTGGCAGCGCTGAGCAGGAAAGTTTCAGAATAAAAATCATGAAACCATTTTCTTAATATTTACTAACCACTTTTCCTGCAACTGACGACGATCAAATTTTTCGCTGATGATTGTCAGTATTTCCGGAAGCGAGTAAAAGTAGTTTTGTTGTTAAAAAAATGAGCTATGGAATAGTTTTTAGCTGATAGCTTTTTTCCATTAGCAAATAGCCATTAGCCAACAAAAAAATAATTCTCATGAATACTTACATAAAAAAGTTTAAAGAAATCGGGATAGCAGATATTTCAATCGTAGGCGGCAAAAATTCTTCTTTAGGCGAGATGTTTTCCAAACTTACCTCAAAGGGAATTGCTGTTCCGGATGGTTTTGCCACCACTACTTATGCCTTTGAAGAGTTTCTTGCCCAAAATTCATTGCATTCAAAATTGGATGATTTGATGAGTCAATTGGATAGTAATAATTATGAGAACCTTAATGAAACCGGTGCAAAAGCAAGGGAGTTGATGCTTGCCGGTGAGCTTCCTCAAAAACTTCAATCTTCGATTTTGCAGGCGTACAAAGAATTATGCGGCGAAAATGATTATGAAGTGGCCGTGAGAAGTAGTGCCACTGCAGAGGATTTGCCACAGGCCAGTTTTGCAGGGCAACACGAAAGTTACCTGAACATCAAGGGTGGTGTGGCTGTGCTCAATGCCATAAAAAAATGCTATGCTTCGCTTTATACCGACAGGGCGATTAAATACAGGGAGGAAAACGGTTTTGCACATCAAAAAGTAGCATTATCTGTGGGCGTTCAGAAAATGGTGCGTTCAGATAAAGCTTCATCCGGCGTGGGTTTTACGCTGGAACCCGAATCGGGTTTTCGCGATATTGTACACCTCAGCGGCGTATGGGGATTGGGCGAAAACATTGTTCAGGGAACCGTTACGCCCGATGAATTTCTGGTTTTCAAACCCACTTTGCTTCAGGGCAAAAACGCCATCATTCAAAAAAAATTGGGCGAAAAAACCAAGACTATGATTTATAGCAATGATGAAAATGAACCTGTGATTAATATAGATACACCCAAAGAAAAACAGGAACTTTTTGTGCTGAGCGATGAAGAAATAATGAAACTTGCCAATTGGGCCATAATCATAGAAAACCATTACCAGAAACCAATGGATATTGAATGGGCAAAAGACGGTATTACCAACGAAATCTTTATCATCCAGGCAAGACCCGAAACGGTTCATTCACAACGAAATCCTTTGCTGGTAAAAGAATATAAATTATTAGATAAAGGAATTGTGCTGGTGCAGGGCGAAGCTATCGGTTCAAAAATAACCACCGGTGTAGCAAGAATTTTACATTCGCCCGATGAAGCGGACAAATTACAAGCCGGTGAAATAATCGTTACCGATACGACCAGCCCCGACTGGGATCCGATTCTGCAAAAAGCTGCGGCAATCATTACCAACAAAGGCGGCAGAACCAGCCACGCTTCGATTGTCGCCAGGGAACTGGGTGTTCCGGCAATCGTGGGCTGCGCCAACGCTACTGATAAAATTACTGATGGAGAAATGATCACCGTTTCCTGTTGTGAAGGAAAAACAGGTTTTGTTTACCAGGGGAAATTAAATTTCAACGTAACAGACCATGATTTTTCATCTATTAAAAAACCTGAAACAACTGAAGTTATGCTGATTGTAGGCGATCCGGACAAGGCATTCGAACTATCATTTTACCCGAACGATGGGGTTGGGCTGATGCGTATTGAATTTATCATCACCCATTCCGTACAAATTCACCCGATGGCATTGGTGAAATTTAATGAATTGAAAGACGCGGCAGCCAAACAAAAAATTGAAGAATTAACGCATCATTATCCCGATAAGGAAAAATATTTTGTGGACCAGCTTTCGCAGGGAGTGGCTACTATTGCAGCGGCTTTTTATCCCAAAGACGTGATTGTGCGGATGAGCGATTTTAAAACCAATGAATACGCCAACTTCAATGATGAGAAAACGCTGCATCCGTGAACTTTTTAAATTTTTTTACTTTTCCCCGATAATTTATTTTTTTAACGCCTAAGTGATTAACAAAAAAGCACACTTCAATCAACGAACACTTTTCTATTTCAAAAA
>DATCFI010000224.1:0-11014 GCA_036509585.1 Hanamia sp.
TAAAATATCAATAATAGATCCTTCATTTATCCGACGTTGCAAAGCCAAAAGGAATTTTTGAGGATCAACTATATTTGCTTCATCCTGATTATCCTTAGGAGTTATCAAATTCCCGTTTTCATCAAAACCTCCACCACCGCCACCTCCTGCCATAAATTCCTCTCCCCAATCATCTTCATGCCCCATTGGGTTTGCCAATCCATTAATGTACTGTTGTTCTGCCGAATTATAGGTATTAGAATTTGGATTAGCTGCCTTCATCCCTCCGGGGTCATTGAAAAGAGTAGGATCATTATAAGCAAATTGGTAAGGAGATAAACATCTTGTTTGATCACTCATGGCATCTATCCCTCCAAACCTCCCTATTTGCGGATCATACATTCTCGCATTTGCATCATACAATTCTAATCCGCTGCCATCGCTAAATTCCTTGTTTTGCAGTTCGGTACCTCCATTATACCGGTACTTATTTTCTGGATAATTGAGCTTGAGCGCTTTGTCGCAAATGCCTGCCATTGCCAATCCAAACGGTTAATAACGAAATTAATGAAAACTCAATCCTGTGTAAACTTTCAAAGAACATTCAACTTTATAAAAGTAGCACAATTAAGCAAAAAATGGTATTTTGAGCCGCTATATTTTAAGGCAAATTTAATAATTTATCATAGGCGCACATTACCTGCTGATTTAAATAATTCTGCACCACAGCTACATATTTGTAAAATTCTTTACTTCCGGGTGAATGGCCCGAAATCGTTCTCACCATGTTTTCTTCGACACCCATTAATAACAAAGTAGTAATAGCAGTCCTGCGCATCGTGTGGGTAGTAATATGATCACAAAAACGAAAGCTATTCCCTTGTTTATTCTTTAGTTCTACAGGTTTCCCCTGCCGGTAGCGAATTTTTGGAAGATTGTATATCCAGCCGGCTGCTTCCATTAATTTTTTTACCTGCAGGTTCATATTGCTGTTTGCCAGGCGGGGCAATACGTACCGCCTTTTTTTGGATTGGTATTTATTAATGATATCCAATACATACTGTGGTAATGGAATTTTTACCTGGGTACCTGTTTTGGAAGTTCTTAAAATAATAAAAACACCATTTTGGGCATACTGCAAATCAGTTTTTTTTAACTTCATTAAATCCCCGTAACGCAGCCCTACCGTACATCCAAAAATAAAAATATCATTTATCTTTTCAAGTGTATTTGACAAACTATTTTTAAATGCGGGATCAGTAATGAGAAATTTAAGTTGTTGGGGCTCTAATACAATTGGTGTAAGTGTTTGTGAAGGAATTTTAAATTGATGATGAAAATTACCTACAAGCAGGTTTTGCTCTTTGATCAGATAATTAAAAAACGTGCGAAATATCTTTACAATAGAACGTACATACCCATCATAATAATTCCTTTGATAAAGCCATAAGGTAAAATTCCTGAAGAATCTTTTCCAGTATAATTTTTCACTTTGTAACATGCGGATGGAGGCTTTATTTAAAAGTTGAACCCGGATTGGATTATTCTGCAATTGATTAAACTGTTCTAATAATTTAAAGACGTATGTATATTGCTCCACTGACCCTTTACAAATCCGCTTTCCTGTTGGAGTTACCCGTCTTCCGGAAGCAGTATCGGATATAAATTTTTTAAATAAAGGAAGCAAAGGCAATCGGTTTTTTTCCTTGTAAGACATAACATTAATTTTTGAGTGATAAAAAAATAAGTAGTCTTAATCTATCGAAAAGACTGATAAAAAATGCGTTAACCATTTAGATTTTAACCTTAAAACAGGATATTATTTTTGGTCAGGACCAGGCGGCGACACTTCCCCAATAGATGACCCCAAAAAAGGAACACCCACGCAGATTAAAATGGACGAAGATTGTTACCTGGTAGCCGGCTGGTACAAACAAAGATGGGAGATAGAACTATTCCTCAAACTTATAAAGCAGCATCTCAACGTAAAGCATCTGGCATCAAGAGATCTGAACGGAATAAAAGTTATGATTTACAGGACAATTATCCTTACTATTTTAATTATTGCCTATAAATAAATAAAAGGATTTAAAATATCCAAATTAAAGTTTGAATTAGAAAATGAAATCACAAAAACAATAGTGATGCTTTGAGGAGGAAACCCCGACAAAGCTGCACATCTTTTTAATTCCAGGTAGAATAGGTTTCGAACACAAGTGGTCGGGAGACATGTGCCAGTCCGAATACGGCAACTGATCAATAGTAAACCTTTACCTATATTCAAAAAGCATAAAAAATATTGCCTATCTTCCTTCCAATAAAAAAGCCAATAATTGGCAATTCCCCTATTCTTTTATTAAAACAAAAAGTCCAACTGTCGAGTAATTCGTACTAATTGTCGAGTATTTTGTGCAAAGCGTCGAAAAGTTCTTTTTAATTCAATTTTTAAGAATAAACTTTGTTATGATAATTTTTTTTATACTTAAAAGACGAATCCATGATTTCAACTGGTTTAAACCGTGCTGGCACAAATCAGGCCGCGGCCATCCTTTCGGACACCGGAAAAAGTTTAAGATTTCGTCTTTTACTAAAAACAAAAATTCCCGAATATCAGTGAATTCTTCCCGGGTAGCAGTGATTTTCTGCCAGTTACCGGAAAAGTTTTTTAGTTTGAGTTATAAGAATAAATTTTGCCAGGATGATTTTCCTACCCTACGAAATCAATCTAAGATTTCATTTGTTTTAATTATTAAGACAAATCAAAAATTACAGTACTTAGCCACCGATGGTTACAGACTGGATTTAGTTATAGCGGCTGGCTTAGTGAGTAAAAATAATAGAATCGAATTACCATCTAAAAATTAAACTGTGAGAATTCGTATTTACCAAATACTACTTATTCTTTTTTTTGCACCCATGTTTTGCATAGGTCAAAATGCAAGCTCCCATGCCGAAAATAATGTTTACTCCAGCCAGGACTCAACTTCTCTTGTCAGCCGGGTTACTGATTTCCCCAATAAGTTTTTTAATAAAATTAATTCTAAAACAAGCACTTTAGAAAAAAGACTAAACAAGCAAACGGAAAAATATCTTCGCAAATTAGCCAAGCGGGAAGCTAAACTTAAAAGAGAATTGTACAAATCAGATTCAGCTAAAGCAAGTGTACTTTTCGCTAATAATCCCCAGCAGCAGTATTTGGCATTTGCACAAAAACTGGAAAATGACAGCGCTATTTCTGTACATTCCATGGGGCCTGAGTATCTTCCATTTGCAGATTCATTACACAGTACCCTTGCATTTCTCAATAAAAACCCCCAGCTTCTTTCTTCGGCTAACGGTTTAGATCAGGCAAATTCGGCATTGACGCAGCTTCGGCGTCTTGAAACAAAACTGCAAGACGCTGACCAGATCAAGGCATTCATTCAACAACGAAAGAGCCAGATAAAGCAATATCTTTCTCAATATACAAAGTTGCCATCAGGTGTAAGTAATATCTACAGTGATTATAACAAGCAGCTATATTATTACAGTACACAAGTAAAACAATATAGAGAAACCCTGAATGACCCTAACAAAATGATGACCACAGCACTCACTATCCTCAATAAATTGCCGGCATTCACCGCATTCATGAAGAAAAATTCTTTTCTTGCCGGACTCTTTAATGTGCCGGCCAATTATGCCGGAACTGACGCAGTCGAAGGGCTTCAAACGAGGGATCAGATACTTGCAATTATTCAAAGCAAGTTAACATCAGAAGGCTCTAATGCTTCATCTGCCATTCAGAACAGCTTGCAATCCGCTCAAAAGGACATAAACAACCTAAGGAATAAATTGAGCACCCTGGGGGCGGGTAGCGGAGATATAGATATGCCTGATTTCAAACCAGTACAGCAAAAAACAAAAACATTCTTCCAGCGGTTAGAATACGGCACTAACATGCAGACACAGCATGCTGCCTATTACTTTCCCACTACTACTGATATTGGTTTATCGGTAGGATACAAGATCAATGACAAAAATACCATCGGCATCGGTGCAAGTTATAAAGTTGGCTGGGGCAGCGATTTTCAGCATACCAAAGTTTCCACCCAGGGAATAGGACTCAGGAGTTTTGTGGATATACAGGCAAAGAAAAGCCTTTATATTAGTGGAGGGTTCGAGTATAATTATCAGCCGCTGGCAAGTGGCGTGGTCGGCACATTAAACAGTTGGCAGCAGAGCGGACTGATAGGGGTGAGCAAAATGGTTACAATGAAAACCAAAGTATTCAAAAAAACAAAGATTCAGTTTCTATGGGATTTCCTGAGTTATATGCAGATACCAAGGACCGAACCTTTCAAGTTTAGGGTAGGATACACTTTTTAAAATATTTGAAGTAAGTAATAATCATGATAAAGACAGTCAAAATATTTTCCATTGTTGCATTAATAATTTTAAAAATCACAAATGGCAATGCCCAGACATTATATCCTGATCCGGTGGTGAATGAAAGTTACGTATCATCTTCCCCTGAGGCTCAGGCAATGGAAAATTATGGAACTACCCCTACAACTCTTTATCTTGGGTTACCTGCAATAAATGTCCCTCTTTATCAGATAAGTTGTGGTTCGCTTAGCATGCCCATATCACTGAATTACGATTACAACGGCCTCTATCCTTTACAGGATGCAAGCTGGGTAGGATTGGGATGGAGTTTAAATGCAGGGGGTGTAATTACAAGGACTATAGAAGGTTATGCAGACAGTAGCCAGAACAGTGGTTACAATTATGGGCAGTACAATATCATCGATACTTTGTTTACCAGCTATAACTACAATAATTTCCTCCAGAATGCTTATAACAATAACCTTAGTTATGCCCACAAATCTTATGACATGGCTCCTGATATATTTGATTGCGAATTTTATAATGGTTCCGGGAAATTTTTCTGGTACAATGGCAAAGCTTATCAACTCTCATACGATAAACAAATAGGGATAAGTTGGCCTTCCAATAGCGGTAGTATTACTATAACTACTGCAGAAGGTACAACATATACATTTGGCGCAAAAGATACCACTACAATCAATGTTTATGGTGGTCCAATATATGCACCGCTAAGGTATTTTTCAGCATGGCACCTTTCTATGGTAGTCTCAGCAGATAAAAAAGATACAATTTCTCTTACCTATGTACCTTATAATTGGCAACAAAATTCTGTATCTTATCAAACTTCTTATACATTATCTACTGGAGTACAGGCTGATCTTGGTAATGATCCTAATAACTATTATGTTAATCCAGTTACTGTGTCTCAAGTATTGCAATCTATCAGATGTAGGAATACCCGGGTCAATTTTATACCGGAAAGTCGTGAAGATCTCAACACTAATTATCCTGGTCTGCAGGAAATTGATGTTATTGATAGCCTAAGCGGAAATATAGTTAAGAGAAATAAATTCTCCTATGAATATTTTGGGCCAGGAGGAGACATAACATTTGAACGATTGAAACTAAAAAGAGTAAACTCTATTAATACACAGCTCACAGGAGACTCTTTGACCTATACCTTCAAATACGCTTCTGAATATGCTAATTTTCCATCCAAAGCTACACAGGGTTTTGATTACTGGGGTTTCTATAATGGACAAGATACCAATGAGACTATTTTACCAGCCGCCTCAACCGGAAATTATTACCCAATACCCCCAGGATCAGCTACTATTGGAAGCAGTAACAGTATGCCATACTTCAATTATTGTAGCTATGGCGCATTAGACACCATAGTCTATCCTGCCGGAGGTTATAGCGTTTTCACATACGAACAGAATAGTAACGTAAATAATTCAGCGGGCCCTGGAATCTGTTTGCAAAGTATTACCAATTATAATAACAATTCTTCTATGCCTTCTTTGCAGAAAAAATATAGTTACCTTTTGGACAGCAGTACATTAAGCTCAGGTATCAATGGTTCGCCCCCTGTTTTGAGTGGAGTTCCATTTTCAGTTAACGATGGTACCAATACTTATAATTATACAAATTATAATGCCAGTTTCAGCAGCCAGGGATCTGGGGCGCTTAGCTCTCTTTTCTATTACCAGAAAGTTTCAGAAACTATGATATCTGGTAATGAAACTCATAGATCAGACCATTACTTCCAGATGTTTCCCGGAGCGTTCCTTGATGTAAGGCAAACAAAGGAGGTAGATTATATAAATAAAATCAACACCAATATATTTACTCCTGTTACAAAAACCATTACCTCTTACAATACAGTAAATGATACAAGCTTTTATTCTGTTTACCCATATATTTCCCAGGAAAACTATAACAAAAACCAGCATCCTCCCATTACTTATACTTATGCATATGGATTCGGATATAATTCGTGGTCAACTAACTGGACATTTCCATCTTTTCAGGAAACGGTACAATACGACCAGAACGGCGATAGCATTGTGAATACAGTCAATTTTAATTTTAACACTACCACGAGGAACCTGGCTTCAGCCCAACAAAGTAGTTCAGACGGTCAAACCATTACCCAAAAATTCAAATACCCGGAAGACTATACTACAAATCTTACCGGTAATATGATTACCAGCCGTGTCCTTAGTCCGATTATAGAGAAAGAATCCTGGCTAAAACAGGACAGTAATGATTCCCTTCTAATATCAGGTATTGTCACTATGTTTGACCAAACAATATTTAAGCCTACTTCGACTTATTCCATTGAGACAACAAGTCCAATAAGGAGCCTTAATAATGAGACAAAATCAGGTAGTTTATATAGTAGTATCCTTAGTGATTCCAGGTATATTTTAAAGGGTTCCATGCAGTATGATGCAAACAATAATTTAAGTGTTGCAGCAAAAGCAAATGATCTCAGCACAAGTTACCTGTGGGATTACAATCATTCTGAGCCCATAGCTGAGGTAAAGAATGCAGCACAGGCTGATATTGCCTATACCTCTTTTGAAGCAGATGGCAAAGGCAATTGGGCATTTACAGGCGCAGTAACTGCAGATGTAACGTCTCCCACCGGCAATAACTGTTATAATATCGGACAAGCAAGTGGTAGCATAACCAAGTCTGGTCTATCGGGTTCTTCTACCTATACTGTTTCTTATTGGATAAAGAATAGCAGCACACCGCTGACAATTGCGGGTACTGTATCAGGATACCCGATAAAAGGAAAGACTATAAACAACTGGACCTACTTCGAACACAAAATAACTGGACAGAGCTCGGTAAATGTGAGCGGGACCGGGACATTATATATTGATGAGTTGCGGTTGTATCCATACAATGCCCAAATGGTCACTTTTACTTATACTCCATTAATTGGTAAGTCGAGCGAGTGCGATGGGGATAACAGGATCTCCTATTACCAATACGATGGCTTTGGGAGATTGAAGGTGGTGCTGGATCAGGATCATAATATTATCAAGACTATTCACTACCATTCCATTGGAGAAACAGCCGAATAAATCATAAGGAATTTTGCATGAAATTTAAAACCCTTTATCATGCCATGAGCAAAACATTTAAAAGAAATATTCAGAAGACTTATCCCGGTTTTCGCTTGCTGCTTATGCTCCTGGCATTAACAATAGCGGTGAACGAGGTCAACGGACAGATGAAGCCACTCGTTGCCTGCTCTATAACCGGAAGCAGCAGTGTAACCTTAGGATCAACGGTAACCTACCACCTTACGCCATGCAGCGCCTCCAGTTGGTCAGTAACCTGTGGGACTATCCAAAGCTCAAGTTCTACAAGCGTTACCATTTATTTTAATGATGCCGGCTGCTCCAGTTCAACGATAACAGCCATTGGAAGTAGTGCTGCCCCCAAAACAGTTACGATAACCTGGCCTGCACTAACGGGAGGTACAATAAGCAACCCCTCCTTAACCTGTAATTATAATTCAAGCCCCCCACAGATTGATGCATCCAATGCCTCAGGAGGCGATTGTTTCACATACAGTTACCAATGGTATTCTTCAACTGATAATATTAATTTCACTTCAATATCCGGAAGTACCGGACAAAATTATCAGCCGGGGAATCTTACTATCACTTCTTATTTTAAACGCAAGGCTCTTTGTAGTGGTTCTAGTGCTTTCACAACCAATACCGCTACTGTCACGGTTTTCGCGCCATTAGTCGCCGGAAGTATTAGTCCATCTTCGCAAACAATTAATTTTAATACAACTCCTTCGGCATTGACCCTAAGTGGCGTATCCGGTGGAAACGGTGCGTATTCTTATCTTTGGCAAAGTTCGACTGACAATACAAATTGGACTGCGATTTCTGGTGCAACATCTGCTACCTATACACCCGGAAGCCTTATTTCAAATACCTATTTTAATGTAGCTGTTACCAGCAACGGCATCACTGCAAACAGTAGCTCAGCGCTTATAACGGTGAATTCTGAAGTTTTGCCCGGGGTTATAACTCCGGCCAGCTTAAATATTACTTCAGGTACTTCCCCAGGTTCCCTGGACTGCACACCTGCAAGTGGCGGAGGATGCAGCGGCAGTTATAGTTATCAATGGCAAAGCTCCACCGATGGCATCAACTATTCCAATATCTCCGGGGCTACCTCATTGAATTATACCCCAGGCACACTTACTTCAAACACATGGTACCGGAGAAAAGTGACTTGCGGAACTGATGTGGAGTATTCCAGTGTATGCCAGGTAACTATTGGGGGTAATTCTTCCAATTTCAATTATACAAGCGTTCGCACCCTGCTTAAAGCGGGTGTGATGGATACCATTACCGCAGACGGATTGACCAGTCCTTATGACGTAGCCCAAACTACCCAATATTACGATGGGCTTGGAAGACTGGTACAGACAGTTGATCAAAAATACAGCCCTTTGCAAAACGATTTGGTATCGCCGGTAGTGTATGATAATTTTGGGAGGCAAGCCATACAGTATATGCCCTATACAGCAACTACCAATGATGGCAACTACAAAACGACTGCCCTTGCCGACCAATATAATTTCAATGCAGCACAATTCCCGAATGAGCAATATTATTATGGACAGGTCACCTATGAGGCATCTCCATTGAACAGGCCGCTTACCAATGATGCTCCGGGCTTAAACTGGGTAGGCAGCAATAGGGGTATGTCTGCCCAATATCTTATCAACACTGCGAGTGATAGTGTACAGATATGGAAAATAAGTTCAGTACAACTCAGCCTGCCATCAACCAGCGGAGCATATCCGGCGGGGCAGTTATACAAAAATATCATTAGTGATGAGCAGGGCCACCAGGTAGTCATTTACAAAGACAAACTTGGCAAAACCATATTAAAAAAACAGCAGTTGACAGCCAACCCTTCTACTGGGCATGCAGGCTGGCTCTGCACTTACTATGTGTACGATACATTGCAGAACCTCCGTTTTGTGATACAACCACAAGCTGTAGCGATGATAGATGGAAGCTGGACTATAACCCAAAATATTGCCAATGAACTTTGCTTCAGGTATGAATATGATGGCAGGAGAAATATGGCCATTAAAAAAGTGCCTGGCGCAGGCCAGCAATGGATGGTATATGACGCACGGGGAAGGCTCGTGATGACACAAGACTCCGCATTGCGCAGCTTACAGAAATGGATGTTTATAAAATACGACGCCCAGAACCGCCCGGATTCTACAGGCCTCATTACTGACCCGTCTCATTATAATAACCTTGCTTATCACGATAGCCTTGCCTACTACAGCGTTTACTACCCCACAGTAAGCTCATTTACCAACGAAGTACTGACACAAACCTTTTATGATGATTACAGTTGGGTGGGTACCTATAGCGCACCTGTAGCCTCATCCATGGCGACCAACTACACAACCAACAGCAATTATTTTAACACAACCTATAATACGTCACCTACCTATGCTGTGGCTGTAACACCTTTTATCGTAACCCATGGCATGCCCACAGGCTCAAAGATAAAAGTGGTGGGTAGTGCAAGCCAGTACCTATATAAGGCAAATTTTTATGACGACCACGGCAGGGTGATCCAGAGCCAAAGCTCCAATTACACAGGAGCCATTGATACAGTTACCGTTCAATATAATTTTGATGGTGCGGTATTACGCACCTTGCTGAATCACCGGAAAAACGGCAACACCGCGCAAAGCCATATAGTGCTTACCAAGATGGATTACGATCACAGGCTCCGCCTGAGGCATATTTGGAAAAATATTGATGGCGCTGCATCAGACCAGCTAATTGATAGTCTGCAATACAATGAACTGGGACAACTGCGCGCAAAATATCTCGGTAACAATATTGACAGCATGGTGTATGATTACAATATCCGTGGCTGGCTTACAGGCATCAATAAAAATTACGTAGCCGGCACTGCTAACCACTATTTTGGGATGGAGCTTGGCTATGATAAATCTACCTCAGTTGCTAACGGCAATACCTACCTGAACCAGGTGTATAATGGAAATATTGAAGGCGTAACCTGGAAGAGTGCGGGCGCAGGCATCAACCGAAAATACGACTATACATACGATGATGCTAACCGCTTAAGCTCTGCAGCATATCTCCAAAACACTACGGGCAGTGGCTGGGACAAGAGTTACCTTGATTTCTCTGTGAGCGGCCTTAGCTATGATGCTAACGGCAATATACTGAGTATGACACAGAGAGGGTTTACAGTAGGTGGCTCGTCTGCCGTGGATTCATTGACGTATAACTACCTGAACTCAGATGGCAGCAACAAGCTGATGGGTGTAACAGATGCAGCGAATAACCCTACCAGTCTCTTAGGAGATCTGCATTATAACCCCGCTACCAAGCAAAGTACCGATTATAATTACGATGGTAATGGCAACCTTATACAAGATAATAATAAAGCCATCAGCAGCATTACCTACAACTTCCTTAACTTAGCGCAACTAATACACATGAGCGGAAAAGGAAATATTGCTTACACTTATGATGCTTCGGGCGCCAAACTATCGAAAGTAGTTACAGACAGTGTATCTAAACATTCCATCACCACCTTATATATCTCGGGCTTT
>DATCFI010000225.1:0-2896 GCA_036509585.1 Hanamia sp.
TTCCACCATCAAGCATAGACGCAATGCTCAAACCAGGCTCACCGGTTCCTCCCGCGATTTCTAAAATTATCTCCGGGCCTTTAGGTTTAAGCAAACCAATCATTTCTTCACCGATTGGTTTCATGAAGTCGAGGACCTCTGCATCCCATTTTTTCCATCCGGGAGAGAATTGATTCCAGGATGCTTTTTGCTTTTCGCTTATTTCCAGAAGTTGTTGTTCCATAACAAATTTATTTTAAATAATAAATGTAATTCTTTTATACACCAATCCGAGTTAATATTTCACCAGGTGTGCTGCGGCGTGGTAATCTATTCATCATTTGAAACGAACAGGCATCCTGGCATCCGTTTATTTTCGTTATCTTAGAGGAAATACAAAACTCTTTACCATGAATTATTCCCCATTAATATTTTCCCTGCCATTGCTAATGATAAGTTCTGCTGTGTTTTCAGAAACGATCGAAGGATCCTGGGAATTTAAAAGTGCAGATAAACATATAGTTCTGTTATATAAAGATGGCTATTTCACCCATACCGAATTTAAAACAAAAGAATTTTTGTTAAGCTGGGGTGGCACTGCGAAAATTAATGACAAACAAGTAACGATTTCAGTTGAATATAATTCCGGCAATAGTGAAATCGTGGGCAAAGAAATTGTTTATGAATTTCTCGTTAATAATGATGAATTACAGATCAATGAAAATGGTATACCAACAGCATTTAAAAGAATTGATGATGGAAACGCGCCACTGGCAGGCGTTTGGAAAATAAGCGCGATAGAACAAAATGGAAAGATGGTGGCCATTCATCAGACAGGTGCACGTAAAACATTGAAAATACTTACCGGGAGCAGGTTCCAATGGTTTGCTATTAATTCCGAAACAAAAGAATTTTTAGGAACCGGAGGCGGTACGTATTCTTTCTCCGATGGAAAATACACAGAAAATATCCAATTCTTTTCAAGAGATAATAATCGTGTAGGCGCACAATTAACTTTTGATGGAAAAATTGAGAACTCAGAATGGCACCATAGTGGACTTAGCTCAAAGGGAGATAAAATTAATGAAATATGGAGCAGAATCAAGTAGCTGCTTTTCCTACATGCGGCATCCTTTTTTCAAAATTAAGAACTTCATTCCTGACATGAACAAACCGGGTTGCTTCCGGTGGGGACTACGAAGCCAAAACCCGATTTCCCGAATAATCTTTCAATGTTAAGTGGCCAGACGGAGTCATGCACCTTAAGGAAGATGAACAGAGATAAAAATTTATTTTTAACATGCTACGATGGATATGAATGGTAAAGTGACCTGGATCAAAGAAGGCGAGAAGATGTAATTTTCCAATCGATTAAAAATGCTATCAGCAAAAAACTGGTGGCCTTTTTTTTTAGCATTCTAAAGTGGACAAACAAATAACGGATATTTCCATTTTGGAAAACACTCAGTGAAAATATAACCAGGAAATATGGCGAGAAAGCAGGCACAGTTATTATATATTCACAGTTGTAAGTAATGCTACCATTCAGAATGCTCAGTCCGTATTGTTCCGCGAGGTGTTGGTTTTTTGCACTTTCACGGCAAAACTTCGGTAATCCCATTTGAATACAAAAATTCTCCTAAAAAAAATCCTTGATTTTAAACCTGAATGTCTTCGTTTAGTCAAAATATTCTTAAATAGCCAAAATGTCAAATAAAGTAAATGAGGCCTACGTTTTAAAACCACGGCAATCTTTATGGATTGACTCTTGCCACAATCATTTTTAAAAACAATCAAAATAAATGAAAAAAGCTCCAATTGTTTTCCTTTGCATCGCTCTGTTCTCTTTTACGACAACAGGGTCATTTGCCCAGGTAGGTGTAGGTATCAGCATATCTGCTAATATTGCTCCTCCAATGCTACCTGTTTATACACAACCGCCATGCCCATACGATGGATATTTGTGGACACCTGGTTATTGGGGATATGGCGATATGGGCTACTATTGGGTACCCGGTGTATGGGTTCGCCCACCACATATGGGCTATTTATGGACCCCCAGTTATTGGGGATTTGCGGGTGGCGTTTATGGATGGCACGCAGGCTATTGGGGACCGCACGTAGGATTCTATGGCGGTGTTAATTATGGGTATGGATATGGCGGTGTTGGTTTCGGCGGAGGAATGTGGCGCGGAAATACCTTCCGCTACAATACAGCCGTGATGAATGTAAATACCACAGTCGTTCACAACACTTATGTTGACAGAACTGTAATTAACAACACTACCGTAATCAACCGGACAAGTTTTAACGGCCGCGGTGGAGTTGAAGCGAGCGCAAGACCAGAAGATGAGGTAGCGATGAGGGAAAATCATATTCAGGCTACTTCCGAACAAGTGAACCACCAGCAAACAGCAAGCCGCAACCGGAACCAATTTGCCTCCGTTAACCATGGCCAACCTGCCACTGCTGCGATGAACAGAGTTGGTGGAAAACGGTTTAATTCCCGGGGAGTACATCAGCCTAACGCCTCTACAGACGGGCATCATAATAATTCGAATCGTGAAAATTCCAACACAGCAAACCAACCCCATGGGGGAAATGGCTCACTGGCGCACTCACAAAAACATAATCAACAAGAGGCGCATGCACAGCACCAGCAACATCAACATGCTCAACATCCGCAACAGCTCGAAGAGGGCAATGAAAGACATGAATAAAAATATTGTTCAAAATAATTTTCTCAAAGGTTCTTATCAGACAAAAAAACCACCGAATTGGTGGTTTTTTTATTATAGAATTAGGCGTTTTGGTCGTGATGATATGAATTACCAATCCAAACCAACCAAAATTGTATTGGTTGAAAGGTACTAAAGGCAGCTTTTCGTTTCTGACTTCTATCAAATTGTGACATGAC
>DATCFI010000226.1:0-5847 GCA_036509585.1 Hanamia sp.
AAAGCCCGAGATATATAAGGTGGTGATGGAATGTTTAGATACACTGTCTGTAACTACTTTCGATAGTTTGGCGCCCGAAGCATCATAAGTGTAAGCAATATTTCCTTTTCCGCTCATGTGTATTAGTTGCGCTAAGTTAAGAAAGTTGTAGGTAATACTGCTGATGGCTTTATTATTATCCTGGGTAAGGTTGCCATTTCTGTTTTTAAAATAATAGCTCATAGCAGGATGTTCTTCACTCTCCTTTTTATTTTTAAACATTCTTTGAATAGCTGAGGTTTACGCTTGATAAAATAAATAAAATGACATAATAAAGCCAATAAGTATTACAAGAATTAGAACGATTATCAGAAAATTCCACCGACGTTTTTTTCTTTTGCAAAAACTATTAAACTCATTGTCATATTTTTTCCATTTTTCTTCGTATAGAAATACAAAATAATTAAATACGACCAGTAATAATACTATTATAATTAAAAAAGGTTTTGACCACAAAAAATCTTCATTTACTGTAGAAAGAATTTTCAATAATCGAAGCCAAATAAAAAGTTGAGTAATAACAAGTATCTCTAAAACGATTATTGTTGCACCGGGCTTTATTTCATTTAATGCGTCATCAGATATTCCTATTAAAAAATAATATATCCGAAAATACAAATAATAATAAAACTGTTTCATTTTTTATTCAGTTGTTAAAGTCAGAGTAATTCATAATGCCTGCATTAATCATCTGTAATTTACTCTTGTCCATCATTTCTACTCCCTGCATTGCCGGATCCCAGCCAATGGTAGATTGAACGCCAAAATAAATACCGCTAATAGTCCATCCAATTGGACCTCCATACATACCAACTAACCCAAAACCAAAATTTAAACCGGCATGGCCCGGGCTTACAGCTTCTGGATCATTTGGATTATTTTTGTAAATGTACATCCCGTGAATATCAAGAGCTGTGCCCACTCCTAAGGATAGCCAACCTACGGCTCTTGCTGCTTCAGTTATTCTAAATCCTGAACCAAGATTTTCCACTGCTCCACTTCCTATTCCAACCCAGTCATTCAATTGATCCACGCTGCTTTCATTCCCAGCAGTAATAAATTCTCTTCCAAAATTTACCTCTGCTAAAAGATGATGTCCATCTCCAGCAGCGCCTGACAAAACGGAATTTACCCAGTACCCTTGAACTCCATTGGAATAACCGGATTTCACACTTGTTATAACCATTCCATTACCTGGCTCTAAGTTTCCAAAACCATCTAATCCATTTCCTTCCTCATATTGAATGCCTTGGGATGCAGTGCCTAAAAGAGGATCCTGATGCATCCAAAGATTACCATTGCCATCCATATAGGAATAATGTTCTCCTTCCTCGCCACCTCCTTCCTGGTTGATTATCTCCTGCTCCCAGGGGCTATATCTGGTAAAATCTTTCATTGGCTCAGGTTTTAGTCCCGTTGGATCATCAAAAACTCCAGGATCATCAAACCCAAAGCTATAAGGTGATACACCTGTTGTTTCACTTGACAGCTCATCTATCCCTCCAAACCTCCCTATTTGCGGATCATACATCCTTGCATTGGCATCATACAATTCTAATCCGCTGCCATCGCTAAATTCCTTGTTTTGCAGTTCTGTGCCGCCATTGTACCGGTACTTATTTTCTGTGTATTTTGGTTTCAGCGCTTTGTCGCTGATACCTGCCATTGCCAACCCGAACGGGTAGTAGTGGTTCTCTTCAAGCATAGGCCTCTGCTTGTGTTGCACCGAAAGATTGTCAAAGAACATCCCGATACGCTCCGCTATCGGGACAAGCTATCCCAGTTTTGGGTTTCATTGCTCACCCAAATATACAAATATCCGCTTCGTAAGTACAAGCGGCGAGTTTTTAAGTGTAAAAAAAACGGGCAACCATTATAGCTCCCCAAAATAACCTGTTTTAATTTTAAAAAACTCAATAATTCATTATGTTTTCAACTTGAAATTTATGAAACAACATTTCTGATACATTACCCTTATTTATTCTTCCATGATAAGTCTAATTGCATTTAGAAAATATCTGTCTCAGATAAGTTTTCCTATCAAAAGAATAAAAATCATCTTTCAGAAATTTTACTGATTCATCATTTGGAAACTTATTAGCGATTCTATCATATTCCATTTTCCCTTCGCTTTTACCTTTAGTAAACAACAATAACAAAGCTCGGTCTAATAGCACAGGAAGATTATTTGAATCGCTCTCAATTTTTACATCATAATGGCTGATTGCATTAGAATACAGTGCTATCGCAGAATCAATATTGCCTGTGTATTCAAATATAAACCCTTTAAGAGTTTCAAGAGATAGATTTATAGGAAAGTTATAAAGATACCGATTTAATACTTTTATTGCGTCTTGGTATTTTTTTAAACTGCACAACATCGCTGCTTCATTACCATAAAGAAAAGGGTCTGCGCTATCTAATTTTATAGCCCGCTCTAATAATTTTATTGATTTTTCAATCGAATCTTTGTTACAAGTAAGCTCAAAAGTTTTCATTGCCTCAGCGTTTAAAAAATTCGCCTCGGAACTATCCTTACTCTTTTGGTTTCTAGTATTTTGAGATTTACAAGATAAGCAAATGAGTAACATTAAATAAAAAAGAATTTTGAATTTTTTCATAAGGTTTTATTAATGTAAAATGTTTATATATTCAGTAATAGTTCCTGGAACTGGATAGCCACCATTACCTTGCTCATTTGCTAATCTGTATCCGACATTAAGGATTACCTGAACACTTTGACTTATAATAGGTAAACTAAATGTAGGAGATGGGCCTGCCACACTACTTTATTTACAATCCGGAAATAAATCATTTATATAGCTCTTTCTGTTAAAGGAGAAGAAGATATCCTTCATAAATTTTACTTGTTCGTTATTGGGGTATTTCTCATAAATCTTCTCATATTCCATTTTTGCTTTATTATCTCCTTCCGTAAAGAAAAATAAAAATGCACGGTTTAATTGTGAATTAATATCATTGGAATCACTTTGAATTTTTAGGTCATAATTTTTAATTGCATGCAAGTAAGTTATCAATGCAGAATCAATATTCCCTTTTCTTTCAAATATAAAGCCTTTCAATTCTTCAAAGTTGAATTTATCGGAGAATTTGTCTAAATATCTATTTAATACTTTGATTGCTTCATCATACATTTTAAAATCGCAAAACATTTGGGCCTTATTACTATAACACATGTAACAAGAATCGTCAAGCTTTATAGCTTCTTCTAATAATTTGATTGATTTTTGAATTGAATCTTTATTACAGGGATTATTTAGAGATATTCTTAATGCCTCATTGTTTAAAGCGGTAGCTTCAGACCTATCTTTGTCGACTACCTTGGAACTAATGTGCTGGCTATTACATGATCCAGAAGCTAACAATAGAAAATAAAGAATGATATTATAAAATTTCATTATTTTAAATTTAATGGAGAACATTTATTGTATACTGAAGTTGTGTGGGATAAGGTGTACCTCCTCTTCCTTGTTCGTTTGAAAGCACATATCCCACGCTTAAAACTGCTTGCACAGTTGATGTCGTAATAGGTAAAGGAAATGTTGTGGTTCCAAGAAAAGAACTTTGAGAGTTGTAAACACTTTCTGGATTTATGCTTCGATCCTCAAAATTTTGACTGGAAATAGTTTTTCCATCTACTACGAGATCAGTACTTCCATACCACTGAGTATCTCCATTTAGTTTTGCGGCTGTAGTTCCTGAAACTCCTATTGTTAAGAACCACTCTACAAACTTTCCATCCCCAAATTGCTGATGAGATATTTGTGCATAACCATCAATTCTGTAGCTACCACTGGTATTTTCAGCGGGTATCCATGCATATGTGGATCGTTGAAACGTGATTGTTTGATCCATATATCCATTACCCTCCTCACCCAAGTTTGAATAGGAATCTTGCTCTGAATATGTTTCATCAAAAACATTACCACATTCATCTGTACCAAAATCAATAAATGAATTGCCGTTACTAGCAGTATTTTTATATGCCTTCTGAATATCACTTATTACTTGTTGAGCCGCGCCCCCAGTAAATGCAAATCCACCATCAATTGTTTCTGCGGAGCCACCTCCATCTCCTGCACTTCCACCCGCACTGCCACTGCCTCCGCCACCTCCTGCCATAAATTCCTCTCCCCAGCCTTCTCCATGGTGCATTGGGTCTGCCAATCCATTAATGTACTGTTGTTCTGCCGGGCTATATTGAGAATATCCATCCTTTGGCGTTGCCTTCATCCCGCCGGGGTCATTGAAAAGTGTAGGATCATTATAAGCAAATTGATATGGCGATAAACCCAATGTTGTACTACTTAATGCATCTATCCCTCCAAACCTTCCTATCTGCGGGTCGTATATCCTTGCATTGGCATCATAGAATTCCAGGCCGGTGCCATCGCTAAATTCCTTGTTTTGCAATTCTGTACCGCCATTATACCTGTACTTATTTTCTGTATAATTTGGCTTGAGTGCTTTATCGCTTATGCCAGCCATCGCCAGCCTGATAGGAAATTTTGTATCAAAGAACTTTTTTTAAATCTAACAGTAAAAGAAGAAATAAACAAGATTTGTTTTATATTAAAATAGCATTTATAGTACATTGCCTTACTTCAAATAAGCACCTCTTCTTCAAAAAGAAACGGCAAAAAATAATATTTTTTATTGTCAATTTCCACAACATATCTTTCAGATTTGGATGGGATGAGATTAATCGTCCCGTTTGGGGTAAAAAGATAATTAAGGAAGTAATCAGCTTTTTCTTTATATAACGGTATTAGAGTTTTATCAAGGCTTACGGAAGTTTTATTATAAAGTATTAAGGAGTAAAAATTTTTTTCATCTATAACTCCATATATCAATCTTGATTTAATTTTTACTGATATAAAAAAAAACTTAATAATAAAAATGATTGAAAAAATTATACCGAAATATAGACTTATCTCCCTATCAATACTAAAAATTACAAAAGAGTTATTACTCATATAATTCGCTAATGAATAAAGCATTGCGAAAATTGCAATACTTAATAAAATCCAGTCTTCAGCAAAAAAGAGCTTTATTTTTTTCCTATACTTTTCGGATTTTCTAATTTGATTTTTCATTTCTTTAATCATTTAATTATATTCCTTGATTGAATTATAGTCATCATAAATCCCTGGGGCTGGTCCTGGTCTGTCCCAATGATTTAGCCATTGATCTGTTGTATTAAGAAGTTCATAATCAGATTGTACTGAAAAAATCGCAGAACCAATGTCATTTACTCCTCCTAATATGGATTGCATTTGTCCTGCATTGCCTGTGCCATGATCAATTATAGCACCGAGTATAGCACCTGAATTAGTCGGTATTAGGTCACTTTTCGATTTGCTTTTTGTTTCAATCATATCTACTAACTTGCTGAAATTAGCAGCCACACGAATGGCTCCATCCCCGGCAACAACTGCTCCCACACCCGTTTCACTTGTTAAACCTCCAACGGCAGTTTCGATAATTGCACCCGTTAAAGCTAAAGAAGTTTTTGTATAATCCCACCAAGTCAAATTATCACCATCTGCATTGGAAGATGCATCACCATTAAATGTATAAGTTGTTTCATTAACAATGCCGGTAAAATAATATTTATCGACAGTTTTACCATAATCATAGGCAGTCATACCGTCATTATTTGGCGTTATAAAGGCATCATTACCGTTTACCTGGTGGTAGTTATAATATGAATCTGTTTCAGTCGTAAAACCTGGCATGGTAATAGGATCCCCATTTTTAACCGCTTGCAAAACACCAGACCAATAA
>DATCFI010000227.1:0-3020 GCA_036509585.1 Hanamia sp.
GTTATACCGGTGGTAATGTAAAAAATGCAACTTACCGCAATCATGATTCTCATGCAGAGGCCATCGCTATCACTTTTGACCCTGCACGGTTTTCCTATCGCCAGCTGCTGGAATTTTTCTTTAAAATTCACAATCCTACAACAAAAAACCGGCAGGGAAATGATGTAGGTACGTCGTACCGTTCCGCAGTATTTTATCTTAGCGAAGATCAAAAGAAAACCGCGCAGGAATTGATTAGCGAAATGAATGCGTCCGGTATCTGGCCAGGGCCGATTTTAACCGAAGTATCGCCTGCCGGTGAGTTTTGGGATGCCGAAGAAGAGCACCAAAATTATTTACAGAAACACAAACATGGTTATACCTGCCACTATGTAAGGCCCGAATGGGAATTGCCTGCGTTGAAGAAGGTTTAGCGGAACTATTTTAATGCGCACCTGTGGATCGTAATTGATAATTGGTAATGGCCGCTCTGGCGCAGGCCTCCCGCCACAAGTGTTCGAAACCTAAGTTTGAATAATTTTGCTGATGACTGTAAATGAACTGCTCAAACTAATTCCAGCAAAAACCTTTAGAGATTTGGCTGTAGAGACAAAAGTAGATGCCCAGGTAAAGAAGTTATCAGGCGAAGTGATGTTTAAATTGATTTTGTTTTCAATGTTAAGCAGTGACAAACTTAGTTTGAGAGTAATGGAAGCCTTTTTGCAATCCGCCAGGTTTAAATCTTTTTCTCAATTCGATATTTTAGAGAGCAGATACAATTCTATCAGAGACCGTATCTGTACAATCAATGCATCCTATTTTGAAAAACTTTTTGAAGAAATATTTGCCATTTATAACAAAGAACTTAAGGAAGAGAATGCCTTATCAAAAACTGATAGCACCTATGTGGCACTGGCTACAAAACTATTTTCCGGCGGCATGAAGAATGGCGATGATAGTAAACGGTTTGTAAAATACAGTGTTAATTTAAAAGGCAGTATTCCCTCATCTGTGAAAGTACATACGGAACAATCTTACATAAGCGAAGAACTGGCATTGGCAGAAGTGATCAACGGTGCAGATTGTATAGACCATTGTGTAGTTGTATTTGACCGGGGCTTGCAATCCCGTAATTCGTTTGATAAATTTACCAACACCGATAAGTTATTTGTAAGCCGTGCCAATCTCAATATCAGGTGTAAGGTTATTGCGTCCAAAGAAACCGGTATAAAGCCTGCTGAAAGCACGGTAACTATTATCAGTGATGATACAGGATTTCTAATCAACAGGAAAGAGAAGAAGACACAACATACCTACAGGGTTATCAAGGGTACCATGGACCAGAGTAAGGAAGAAATATGTTTTGTTACCAATATATTAGATGAGGATTGCTATACTATTGCTCAATGGTACAAACAAAGGTGGGAGATAGAAACCTTTTTCAAATTTATAAAGCAGCACCTTAATGTAAAGCACCTGGTATCAAGAAACGAGAACGGAATAAAAGTGATGATTTACATGACAATGATTCTGGCTATTCTAATCATTGCATATAAAAAAATCAATGGTATAAAAGGATTTAAGATAGCCAAACTAAAGTTTGAAATAGAATTGGAGAATGAAATTATCAAAACCATAGTAACGCTTTGTGGAGGAGATCCTAGCAAAGCCCCGCATCTCTTTAATTCAGGATGAAGGAGGTTTCGAACACTTGTGGCCTCCCGCCTGTGCATGAGCGTTACTTAGCTCATTTGATAAA
The DNA here is from genome assembly GCA_036509585.1 of Hanamia sp. Classification (GTDB taxonomy): domain Bacteria; phylum Bacteroidota; class Bacteroidia; order Chitinophagales; family Chitinophagaceae; genus Ginsengibacter. The sequence goes on from DATCFI010000227.1 coordinate 1,739, forward strand.
AAAATTATTCATAATAACATATGGCGATCTTCAATTCAATCTTACTAATTCCAATAAACCTTTCCCCTCACAAAAACCAGATTAGATAACCAATTATAAGAAAAATGGCCACCGCTAAAGCCGCTGCAATGGCTGTTAAAACAAAAGGATTCATTGCAATATTTGATGTGAGGGATTTGCTTTTCTTTTGCTTTGCAGATTTATAATGTTTGATAGGTTTGAGCATGTTAATTTTAATGAGAATTAATAAAATTGCACAACTATGCCTCTATTCTTTTTTCTTCTTAAAGCACACTTCAATTTTATATTGAAATAGAAGAAAAGCATACCACGAATTTAAACTATGTTTCATTTTCAATCCAAAAAATGCTTCACTATATTGTAAGATTCTTCAATAATAAATTTCCATAAAAGTTTAGCCCCGCTCTGTAGCAGGCCTCCTGGACTGTATGAGAATTACTGAGCTTTTATTTGATAAAAAATTATTCAGAATAACATACGGCGATCTTCAATCTAAACTTATTAATTCCAATAAACCTTTCCTTGCTTTAATACGATTATACAATAATATTAATCGACCTTTATTATTTTACCGCACGCAATCGGAATTGTTACTTGTGCAGGAATGTTCCCAATTGAAGCCACAGATTTAGGCAAGTTCGTACTACCCGGAACTCCGTGGATGTAAATTACTCTCCGGTCCAAATCAATTTTTGAACCTCCAAAAGCTTTTGCAAAAGCTGCATTGAGTTGCGTCATCGGTATCTTAGTTTCATAATGATAAGAACCATCTGCACCGGCTTTTGGATAAGTATCGCTTCCAACATTCATTTCTGCAGGCATTTCATTGAAGGGAACCATCGTTGTGCCGGAAGCTGTTCCTGTTTCAACTACATCTATAATACCATCACCGTTTTTATCGTCTGCTGCGGTAGCACAAGTCGCTGTGCTGTTATTTGCGAAGCCGTGAAAGTGTTGCCAGTGCTCTATACCGGGAGGAGCGTTTTTCACATCTATTGTAACAGTCATTGTGCCGTCTGCAATAACAAACCGGGCCTTGCCGCTTGTCTGAAGCCCCGTCACTTTGGAGTTTAGAGGTTGGAGTTGAGCTTCATAAACTACTTGCTGATTTTTTTTTGTATTATTATTGTTGAATCCTGTGGCTGCTGCCGCAACAATTCCTATTGCCATTATAAAAAAGTATTTGCTCTTCATAATTAAATTTAATTTTTGTGTTTTAATAAATAAGTAACCTATTTAATACAGATATGCGTTTTTTAAT
>DATCFI010000228.1:0-6411 GCA_036509585.1 Hanamia sp.
TCAATTCATCACGACCTATCTGCTTTATTCTAAAAATAATTTTTAAAGATTTCTATTTAGTCAACTCTTTAACGACTTTCATTTTTGTATCAACGCCATTTAGAACGTCGCGCCAGTTGGGGCCTACATAAATGTCAGGGATTACGCCGGTTCCTTTTACAGGTATATGTTGATATTGCACCAACCTGAAAACCGGTAGTCTCATGCGCAACTTTGTGTTCGGCAGTGTTATATTGGGAATCATAATTCCTGAATTTCCGTACCATCCACCGCCGGTTTCTTCACCCAAGAGTTTTATATTTTTCTGTCCTTTCAAATCGGCGCAAAAAAGCGCCGAAGCGGAAAACGTCAGACCGTTCGTAAGAACATACACATTTCCATCAAAATGATTTTTTCGTTTAAGCTTAAACGTATGTCGTTCCCAATAGCCGAAATGGTATTGCCCATCTTTCTTTTTATGCGTTACAAACCATAGCCCGATATTATTAAGAAAGCCCGAGGAAATATATCTGCTGTAAGGCTTTAAAGTATTGGATTTAGCATAAGCAGAGTCTGCAATCTTAAATGGCGTATCGCGCAAAAATTTGGTAAGAAAAACAGATTTAATGATGTCGCCACCACCATTTGCCCTGATGTCTATCACCAGGTTTTTGGTTTTATTTTTGCGCATCTGCCTAAACGATCTTCTAAAAAAGTTTTTTAAATAACCGTTTGAAAAACCATTCACCGTCATCAATGCAAAAGTTGAATCGTAGGTTAATGAACGGATATCTTCCATCTTTTCACGATGAGTGATTTTATGACTCTTTTGCTTAGCAGCCTTTTTGATGCTATCTTCAGGGGGAATAAAATAAGGAATGTTTGCACTTTTTGCTACACCGTTGCTATCGGTAAAATCTACGTCGTAGCTTTTATACAGCCCAAATATATTTCGGTGAAAATAAGGAAAGTCTGAACTTAGCCGGATGTAGTTTACATTTTCAGAATGGCCATCTTCTACTAAATAATGAAACATATAATCAATCATGTCTGCGGTTTTTATTCCGTTGATCGCAGTAATAAAATCTCCGGTTTTAATGAGCGAATCTTTTTCATTTAAGTCGGCAACTACCATCATACTGTCGTTCCAGACTTTTAAGTAAAGCGGAACTGAAGGAATTATTTTATTTTTTAAAAAATGGTTCCAACTTTTGCTCATCATAAAACTTGTGTGGCCACAATGAATATTAGCCGACATTGGCGCTAATATTTTCCAGCCAAACTGAAGCTCCGTCATTGAGTCTTGTATAGCGCGGTATCCCTCATCAAAATAGTAATCCATACTGTCTTTGGACGTATACCAGTAAAGAGACGGATGTTTTTTTTCAAGAATATTTCTCAGCGTAGAATAATCCTGCTGCAATTCCGATTTGGAATACTTTTTATTCGGGTTGTAATTTTTGCTAACCGAACAAGAGAAAAATAATGGCAGTAAAAACAGATAAAATAATCGCCTCATGTTAAGCAGCAGATATAAATTATTGCAAAGAAAAATATTTTCATTTTGAAATATTATTTCAACGGATTCCATCCCTGCGCGGTAAGCGGATATTGATTGCCGCCTTTTGTAAGAATGACAGCGCCTTTTTCCTTTTCAGAAATGTGGCCAATGATGCTTATGTCCGGATTGGCAGAAATGGTTTGAAAGTCTTTTTGATCAATCGTAAAAAGCAATTCGTAATCTTCGCCGCCACTCAATGCACAAGCCGTGGGATCTAGTTCCAGCTTATAGGCAAATTGGCGCGCCACATCGTTAACAGGAATTTTCTCCTCATAAAGCATGCAACCGACTTCGCTTTTTTTACAGATATGAAGTAGTTCGCTGCTTAGTCCATCACTAATGTCTATCATGGAAGTGGGCATAATTTCTTTCTCGGCAAAAAAATCAATGATGTCTCTTCTTGCTTCAGGTTTTAAAATCCTGCCTACTAAGTAATCCTGGTTTTCCAGGTCGGGCTTTACACCTTTTGTTTCCAAAAAAACTTTCTTTTCTCTTTCCAATAAAGTTAATCCCAGGTAAGCACCGCCCAAATCGCCGCTTACACAGATAAGATCACCCTTCTTTGCACCGCTTCTTGTTACAAATTTATCAGGAGCTACTTCGCCAATTGCAGTCACGCAGATGATAAATCCTTTCTGCGAAGAAGTGGTATCTCCGCCTACCAGGTCCACATCATATTTATCGCAGGCAGCATACACTCCTTCATAAAATTCGTCCAGCGCCTCTACACTGAAACGATTGCTGAAAGCTATGCTCATCGTTATCTGTGCCGGTGAAGCATTCATTGCATACACATCGCTGAGATTTACGATTACGCTTTTATACCCTAAATGTTTCAATGGCGTGTACATCAGATCAAAATGAATTCCCTCAACCAGCATGTCGGTAGTTACTACCATTTGCTTTCCAAAATGATCCATCACAGCAGCATCATCACCTACAGATAAAATGGTGGATGCATTTCTTGTTTCATTATTTTTTGTAAGATGGTCTATCAGCACAAACTCTCCAAGCGAGGATACTTCTGTTCTTTCCGGGTTCATGTCGATATTTTAAAACTTTTTCAAATCAGTGGGCAAAGTTAAACCCAATTTATGGAAGGGGAATAAGAAGAATTTATTAGCAAAAAGATGAACGGCCTTCGCGTTTAAAGAATGGCACTTTTTACTTCGGTGAGAAAATGAATTGCAACGCTAAGATATTTTACAAGAAACTCTTGATACTTGAGTAAGTAAAACAAGAATCTCTGTTATTTGTTCGTTTACTGTAGATGTTCAAACGATTAGGTTAATAATGAGAAAGGCCTCACACCAACGCATGAGGCCATATTCAACTTAAACTACACAACTCATTTTTTATATATGCATCATAAATGAATAACCTTCAGGAAATTTTTGCTGACAATGGGTTTGTGTGAACGCGGTACCCTTTTTTAATTTTTCAATTTTCTGATTGATGTCATCTTTAGCTTTATTGAGTGAATCCGTCAATCTTTGTACTTCTTTTTCGCGGGCAGATTTCATGGAATCTATTGCCGATTGCATTTTTATTATCTGTCTTTCCTGTGCATCTTTCAGGGAATCTATTTTACCCTGGTTATAGCGATATCCGCTTGCATTATTAGTTACAGGAGGCGTTGTTACTACTTTACCATTATCGGATGAATTATCATTCCACTCATTATTGTTTCTATCCGACTTTTCACCGTTCAATGTGTAAAGACCATCGTCTTTCATTACATACTCGACACCGTAGCTGAAATCATAATCATTCACATTGTCGTTATTGTAATAATACCATTCGTTACCGCCCCAAAAACCTCCAAATTTTACGCGGTTGCCATAGCCAAAAGTTTTATTGATCTTAATATGATGCCCAACTGGCACTGCAATCGTTGCTTCTACATATTGATTGCGGAATTTGTCTGTCGTATTGATGGTGATGGCTTTATCCATCATTAACACGGAATCATTATCACTAACGTTGAAATTGATAAGAGACTTTAAAGTATCCGCATATCTCCTTGTATTTCCGTTACTCATTTTCACAATGGTTACCTGGAAACTGTCGGTGGACGACTGAATAATTCTAATTCTTACATTGCCGATAAAGGCGGTATCATCGGTCGTTCCAAAAGTTCCGAACGGTTCTAAATTGAACCAACCGATTCTGCGATAATTTATATTTTGAAACGGCATTACCTCAAGACTTCGAACCGTTGGATTTTGTAAAGGAATTACTTGTTCGTCCAAAGAACTGAAGCTTTTGAAATCGCGGGCTACAGATGTAATCAATCCGACAAAGCAAACGATACCCAATATCCAAAGACCCGTAAATGAATAACGCATTAATTTGTTAGCAGTTTTTACCCGGGCAAACCTTCTGATAATAAAGGTGATAATACCGATAACAGGCACTGCAATAAAGAAAATGAGCGTTCCCCATGCCAGGGCTGTTTGCCAACCTTCGGTCAGTACAAAATCTTTTAAAGGAAATAATCCTATGGCGACGATGGCTATGGCAAACAAAGCTACAATGACTGCTAATGCGATACATCCTAATATAAAATACATGAAGATTTTGAAAATAGTGACAATGATGTTTCCTAGTACACCGCTGGAGCGATGAGCTGCATAGTGCACCTCTTTTCCAAAATCAGCCCCTTTTTCTTTTGCCACATTACCTGCTTCCATTCCCATTTTGCCCATCTTTTCGCCCATTTCTTTACCCATTTTTCCTACTCTTTGGCCTACTTCCTGCATCTCTTTCAGCACTGAATTTTTAATAGAATTCATATCCACCTTTTCTCCTTTCATTTCTAATTTTTCGGCAGTAGTAACTGCCTCTGGAATCACAAGCCACAAGATAATATAGATAATAAAACTGCCCGGGCTAAAGGAAAAGCTCAAAAAATGAGGGAAGGTGAGCGGTCCAAAATGCCCCCATCTGAAAATAAAAGTGATAAAAGGTATCAAGAAAATAAATCTTGGAAGCCAGGCATTTACATCAAAATAACTTCCTATTCCGCTGCATACACCACCTAGTATTTTTTCATCTGGGTTGCGATATAATCTTTTGCGGGCGCCATTCTCAACCATGTTGCTTTCGGGAACAAACATCCAAAGCAAAATATAAGCAAGAAATCCCACACCGGAAATAATAAATACAATTCTTACGATGACCGGATCTATTCCGAAATAGGCAGCTATACCGCTACACACGCCACCCAGGATCTTATGATTTTCATCCCGGTAAAGTCTTTTTCCTTTCCAACTCCAATCGCTTTGAGAAAAGCTTTCGCTTCTTTCAGATTTTGAACCCTGGCCTTTACTGCTATCAGACTCGCCGATATTATCTTCTTCATCAAAATCTTCGGGGCGTCCCATATTATTAATAATGGCGTTTACGTCGTCATCTGTGATACAGGTGCTTCCGCCTTTCAACCGATTTTGGAATAGTTCGCTGATGCGGCTTTCAATATCATTGATGATTTCATCTTTCCCTTCTTCATTGGCAAAATGCCGGCGCAGGCTTTCTATATATTGTTGCAGCAATTCATAAGAACTTTCTTCAATCGGCACTATCGTACCCTGAAAATTTATATTAATTACTTTTTTCATTTTGGTTCAATTTATTGGTTGTTAAGTTGATTTTTTATTATTTATTCTTGCCTGTGATTGTTTCAACAGCACCTGCTAGTTCCAGCCATGTAGTTTCCAGTTCTTTATAGAATTCCGCGCCTTTTTCTGTCAACGAAAAATATTTTCTTGGGGGGCCACTGTTACTTTCTACCCAGCGATAAGTAAGCAGTTCTGCATTTTTTAGTCGGGTTAGCAATGGATACAAGGTCCCTTCCAGAATATTGAGGTTCGCCGATTTCATCATGTCAATAATATCACTGGGATATGCTTCACCCAATTTTATGATAGACAAAATGCAAAACTCCAAAACCCCTTTTCGCATCTGGCTTGCTGTGTTTTCTATATTCATTTTTAAAATTTTTTAGTGTCTCAACCTGCAGATTTTCCGATTTCTTTGACAAAGATAACATGTTTTATAATACTATGCAATACACAATACATGTTCTTTTATGGTAGTATTTAATATACTTATGTGTAAAAATCAATAAACATAGCCTGGATAGGGGTTTTACGAATAAAGTCCTGATAAAAAAAATTTTAATTTTTGGATGAGAGGAACAAAAAACGTGCTGAATGGTATTCGAACAACAAAATTGCACCTATAAAGATCAATTTTTTTAGTATTCTAATAATTTTTTATATTTTTAATAAAAACTATAACCTTATGAAGTCACAATTGTCATTACTCTTGTTTTTTGTTTCGTTTGCTATTTTTTCTTCTTGCACAAAAACAGTTACAATTACAAATACAATCACAAAAACAGACACACTCACACAGTTCGTTACAAATAATTCGATATTGAATCTTTTAACATCAAAACAGTGGATACCAGATTCGGTTTATACTAATTATACAGGGCCCAACACAGGGACATTGGTTTATGTAAGAGGTGCAAATAATAATACTAAAAATCTTGATGCCGATCGTTTCACATTTTGGCCTGATGGCTCGCAAGATTGGTTTATTAATGGCGCCTATTACTCATATTCATGGTCATTTGTTAGCACCACTGACAGTACAAAACTGCTTATAAATAATACTGCTGCAGATTATGCAAGAATATTGACTTTGACCTCCAATTATCTAACATTATATGATTCTACTAATTCTGGATTAGCCCATTATGCATTTAAACCTTAGCATTAATTAAAAACACTGTAAATTTTTTGTGAACTTTAATACATAAAAGAAGATATGTATCCGTCCGACTAACTACACCTCTTTATAAA
>DATCFI010000229.1:0-10386 GCA_036509585.1 Hanamia sp.
GAACGGTTCACTTTCGTTCAACTTTCTTACACGCACCTGACACCTTTATGATGCCTTTTCTTCATCGCTCAATACCATAACTTTTAATTACAGCACCATGAAGTGGTTTATTTACTCCTTCCGAAAGGTGTAAATGAGGGGCCTTCCCTCATCTTTTATAAAGCATTGAAAAGAATTATTTATCCTTTCATTCGTGACACACTCAGCCCGGAACTGATAATTATGTACTTGTTGACGGATCCGGCACCACAGTGGGAACATCTCAAAATATATCCTTCGCAGGAATAGATGTGGTTGCTAATTGGACAGCAGATTTTTACGAGGCCAGCACCAATCCGGCTACTCTCACGAGCGGTTTCACCAAAACTGATCGACCGCTTCGACTTTGGGCTGCAGATTATAGTTATTTTGGAATTACAGTTGCAAACTATACAAATGTCAAAAAATTAATCATTCATCTCAATGGCAACAGCGACATGGCTTTTGTAGCCTATAACCTGGCTTCTGTCCTTAACGTTGTACCTGTGGGGCTCACCTATTTTACTTCTTCAATTTCTGGTAATGATGTTCAACTTTCATGGCAAACAGCAACAGAAAATAATAGCAGTTATTTTGAAATAGATGGTAGTGAGGATGGAACGAATTTTAATAGCCTGGGAACACGTGAAGCTGCGGGCAACAGTGCATCTAAAATTAATTATTCTTTTACAGACAGGAATGTAGGAACCGGAGTGCATTATTATCGCCTTAAGCAATTTGACAAAGACGGTCGTTTCACTTACAGTAACATTATAACACAGGTAGCATTAGTTGACAAAACTAAGCTCAGTGTTTATCCCAATCCTGCAATCAATAATGTAATAATTACCCACGAAATATCTGCTGAAGGTGATGTACTGAATTTGTACAATTCGTCAGGGAGTTTATTATTGACCAAAAAAATTGAAGCGGGCGCAACACAAACAAATGTCAATATTTCTGTTTATCCAAAAGGCAGCTATATTTTTCAATTAAGTAATTCTAAAAAAGAAATATCCGTTGGGAAGTTTTTGATTAATTAACGGGTTAAAAAACAGACATCATTCTTCAATCAATTGTATTGCAGGCCTAATTTTGGGAAATCCTTATACCAGTGAATGAATATTTACTTCATTTTTTTTGTTGGTTGGACATAAATATTCGCAAAAGAATCCATTGTTAACGCACCTTCCGCTTTAAAATTTCCGATCCTTGTTCTGCGAAGACTGCTAAGATATCCGCCGCAACCAAGTGCAGCACCAAAATCATTTGCCAGACTTCGTATATACGTCCCCGTTGTACATACCACTTTAAATGAAACCACCGGCATTTGAATATCGGTAATCTCAAATTCGGAGATGGTAATTTTTCTTGGTTCAAGGATCACCTCTTTTCCCTTTCTGGCCAATAGATATACCGGCTTTCCGTTTTGTTTTATTGCGGAATGTATAGGGGGCGTTTGCAATATTTCACCCGTAAATTGCTTCGTAGCTCCCCTGATCAAATCTTCTGTAACTCCATCTAACGTTTTAAAATTTTCAGGCTCACTTTCAAGGTCATAAGTCGGTGTAACGGCACCTAATGTAATGGTTCCGGTGTATTCTTTTTCCTGGGCCATGTATTCATTTATCTTTTTGGTAAACTTTCCGACACAGACAATCAAAAGCCCGGTGGCTAACGGATCCAGCGTACCGGCATGGCCAACTTTTTTAATTTTAATGACATTCCGGATTTTTCTGATTACGTCAAAAGATGTCCAATCAAAAGGTTTATCAATCAATAAAACCCTGCCTTCTTCCCAAGCCTCTAAAGACGATGAAGAATAGCTTTTATGTGTATTAAAATGTTGCTTATCCATTCAATTTTTTTATTCATAGACCTCACGGCCTTTCATTTCTTTTTTAAAATTTCGGGATTAAATTGCCTGCGTTGCCTTCAGCTCCAGGTATTTATTGATCGAGTTTACGGTAAGGTTCTTTGGCGAAGATAAGATGGATAAGATTCCATATTTAGAAAGTTCTTTTGCAATCGTTCTTTTTTCAAAAGAGAATTTTTCAGCAATCGTTTTAATGTAAACTTCTTCTATACTTTTTGCATGTGAATTAGTCAATTGATCCAACTCCGAATTTTCAAAAAAAACCAGCAGCAACAAGTGATTCTTCGCCAACGAACGCAGATAATCCAACTGCCTGTTTAATCCTGAAAGTGATTCAAAATTAGTAAACAAAATCAGCAGGCTGCGGTGCTTAATCTTACTTCTTATCTGGCCATACAACATTTCAAAATCGCTTTCTAAGAAATCCGTTTTCTGTTTGTAGAGCAGTTGCAGAATATGCTCTGCTTGTGACGGCTTTCTATCTGCGGGCAGAATGTTGCCGGGCTCATTAGAGAATGTAATCACACCCACCCTGTCTTGCTTTTTCAAACAAACATTACTCAACACCAGGCAACTATTAATCGCATAGTCCAATAATGTCATTCCATCAAAAGGCATCTTCATCAATCGCCCTTTATCAATGATGCAATACACTTGTTGAGACCTTTCTTCCATGAAATTATTTACCATCAGGCTACCTTTCCTTGCTGTAGCCTTCCAGTTTAGCGTACGTATGTCATCTCCGGACACGTATTCTTTTATCTGTTCAAACTCCATACTCTGGCCAATCTTGCGAACCTTTTGATTTCCGCTTTCAAGTTGTAACGTGGTACCTGAAAATAACTGGTAGTTGTGCAACTGCATAAATGCAGGGTACACAGGTATCGTTTTTTCAGCTTCTGCCGTAAATCGTCTCGCCATTAGTCGGAGCGGCGTGGATACAAACAAATGAATATTTCCAAAATGATATCCACCTCTTTGTAAAGGCTTTATGTACCACGTGATTTTCTTTTGCTGGCGTGGCTTCAATTGCAGGATTCTTTTCCAATTTCTTATTTGTAATTGCACAGGCAGTTCATCCCGAACTTCTGCAACTACAGGAAATCCAAATTCATTTTTAACAAGAATGTCTATACGATTTTTATCACCGTTGCTAAACCGGTTTGAAGTAAGCCTTTGAGCTGAGCATATTTTTTTTGTAAAGAACAATAATGAATAATCAATAAGGCAAAAGATAATGAAAGCAAAAAAAACGAGGATAGCAATATTTTCCAAAAACGGCAAGTAGAAAGCAACGAGAAACAGCGCTCCCAAAACAGCGAGTGTTACAAAAAATCGCTGTTTTATGAACAAATCTCCGAGATATTTTTGTATTAATTTCAACGTTAAATATTTAATGAGCAAAACATCATTATTATCTCGGCACTTCCATTTTACCAACGATGTCTTTAATTAATTCATCCGTGGAAACGCCTTCCATTTCCTTTTCCGGGGTTAAAATAATGCGATGGCGTAGAACAGGAACTGCAATTTCAATAATATCTTCCGGCGTAACGAAATCCCTTCCCATAATGGCCGCATTCGCTTTTGAAGCTCGCAAAATTGCAAGAGAAGCACGCGGCGAAGCGCCAAGGTAAAGAGAAGGATTGTTCCTAGTTTCGTTTACGATTTTTGCGATAAACTCCACGAGTTTTTGATCAATAATTACCTGGTGAATGATATTTCTATATTCAGTAATCTGCGCGGGAGTAATAATTTTTTTAACATTATTGAGCAAAGAATTCGCCGCTATGGACTGCTGATTTAAAAGTATGTTTATTTCTTCGTTTACTGTAGGATAACCCATGACAATCTTAAATAAAAATCGGTCTAATTGTGCCTCTGGCAAACGATAGGTACCTTCCTGCTCTATGGGATTTTGTGTAGCAATTACCAAGAAGGGAAAATCCATCAGATGTGTAATACCGTCTATGGTTACCTGCCGTTCTTCCATCACCTCAAACAACGCAGATTGTGTTTTTGCGGGCGCACGGTTTATTTCATCTATTAATATAATATTGCTAAAAATAGGGCCGCGCTTAAATTCGAATTCCGCTTGTTTGGGATTAAAGACGGAAGTTCCCAACACATCACTGGGCATCAGGTCGGGCGTAAATTGTATTCTTGAAAAATCAGTGTGAATAATCTTAGCAAGCAACTTTGAAGTCAGCGTTTTTGCCACTCCCGGCACGCCTTCTATCAAAACATGACCGTCCGACAGTAACGCAATCAGCAACAGGTCAATCATTTTATCCTGCCCCACTATTACTTTGCTTATCTCGTTCCTGATATTGATAACGGCATCATTTAACGCACCTATCCCAACACGTTGCTCATACAAATTTTCTTCCATCAATTTTTATTTTTTTTAAAATTGTCAATTTTTTCATTAAGCGCCAGCAATTGTACATCTGTAATGTTTTCCTGCAACTGAATATCATTTATCAACTCAAACAATTCCTTTGTATCGCTATGCAAAAAACCACTTTTGCCGGAGAGCGAATTGATAAATTCATCATTGATTACAGAAGTATTGACAAAATATTTTTTTCGTAAATATTCATAAAAATAAGTAATCAATTTTTCAGAAATATTTTTATTATTCTTTTGCTGAAAATAAAGCCTGCCGACTGTTTCAGTGAAAGCCAGCGTGGCATTGGTATTTGGCTTATCAACTTCTATCACGCCTTGTTTTCTTTTGGCATTAAAAAGGACAAATAATAGAATCCCGGTCAAAGCAATATAAAAAACCCATGACAACGCAGGATTTTGCTTTATTACACTTAAGGAAGAATAGTTATCATCTGCGTTATTTTCATCCTGGTTGTTCCTCTTGCCGTATGATGAATGATTTTTATAATACTCATCCCAGTAAACATACTGCGGATCGAACCTGAGATAGGAAGTTACATTTTCAAAGAATTGATAGTTCTCCCTGGTCAATAAAAAATAATTACTAAAGATGCGTGGCGCTACTTGCAGATAAAGCCTTCCTTTTCCCGCGAACAACACCAAATAATTCGGAAGATTGTTTTCATTAACACCCAGCACTCTGGCATAGTTACTATCGTAGCTGCTGAAGTAATTTAGAAAAGGAAAATAATAATAACTATAATCGGATGTTTTAATATCGTTTCCATAATACATACGCACGTGGGTATCATGCATATTACCGGCTACTTCATTTATGATTTCGCCTTTTCTTTCCAGCGTGCAATACACGGCATCTAATAATTTATGATCAATGTAATCCGCCGAAATAAAAAGATCATTTCCGGCTTTCACGTATTCGATCATTGCGTTTACTTCATCAACAGACAGAAGCAGATTTTTTGTGATCAAAAAATAGACAGAATATTTGCTCGAATTATTTTTGATTGTAGGCCATGTTTGATCAAATGGTTTATCAGCAATGTTAATCCAATAATCAGGAAATTCTGACTGAAATCCATTATAGGCGACAAAAGAGCCAAATGGTAATTTATCCGTTTTGCGATAGCTTTCCCTAAGCGAAGGAAGACGTTTTTTGTTTTGAAGATTACAACTATTCAGCATTGTAAAAAACAATACGCACAAGAAACCATATATTAAGAACTGCTTCAATTTTACGTTATACTTTTTTATTAAATAATTGGTATTGTTCCTTCAGGTTCCGATATGCATTTGCATCAACGAAAACCTTCCCGTACCACGCATATTCATAGCTTCGCGTTAGCGATTTGAATTCATCGTAATAATTATTGGAATTCATTTCCCGTAAATATTCGCTATTAGTTTTATCCGGTGCAAAATGAATAAGCTCTCTATCGGAAAGGAACTTAAGTGTTTTTAAAAATAAATACCTCGCAGCAAGATTAAAATTCCCGACGTTTTCCGCATCTGCTATAAGTTCATCATATTGAGAAATTTCATCCAACTCCAAAGGTGAATCTTCCGTTTCCCCAGGATTGATTTTATTTCTCTTGCGAGAAAAAATTCCGTTTTTAAATAATACGTAGTAGGAAATAAAACCAATGAAAATAAGCGCCAGCAACCAGAAAAAGATCCTGAAGGGCAGACTGTTCAGAAGCCGATTCATATAAGAATTGTCTTTTCTTGGAGGATGCCTGTTAACCCTACCTGTCTTATCATCAAAACTTACTGTATCAGATCTTATGTCCTTTTGATTTCGCAAAAGGCTGTCCATGTAATGGATATACGAAAACTCCCGGTTATGTTTCCATTTTATAATTTTATCACTATCACCCTTGACAGACATTTTTTCTAACGATGCGTCCTCCATTGTTTTTAAAGAATCTAACTCTTGTGCGGGTGGAGCTACAACCATGTTTAAACTATCAGCAGCACTATCGTTTTGCGCATAGCAGTTAGTATGCACGTGTAGCAGTAAACATAGAAAAATAAAAACCGAAAGAAGATTTGGAATTGATCTACTTTTCATAAATAACACCGTCATTTAATAATTTTTCATCTTTAAATTCAAACCCCGAGCGATGTAAACGCACGGGATACAAAACAAAGTACCATAACACTAAAAAAAAGGACCCCGCCAGTATCATCACGCTGAAAGGAACCGGCAAGCCTATATCAACAGAGTTCTTCTGAAAAGTATTGCTCATTAAATGGGTAACGTAACTTTCAAAAAAAGCCGCGACAATGAAAAAAGGTACCAGGCTGATACATATCTTAATAGCATCTTTTGCGGCCCGCAAAAAAGATTGTTTTCGGCTGAAGGTTCCGGGAAAAATCCACCCCGTACCAAGAATAAAACCTGCACAGCTTGCGATTACAATAGATGAAATCTCGATCGTTCCGTGAATCCAAATCACCAATACGGATTGCCAACCCAAACCCTGGGAAAAAAATATGTATTGAAAGCAACCCAGCATTACACCGTTCTTCCACATAAATAATAGGGTGCCTATGCCAAACAAAACACCAAAGATCACCGTTCTAAATGCCACGCTGATATTATTAAAAGCGATTCGCACAAACATTGAAAACGGATTATCGTCTTTATAGACGCCAAAAGGATCTCCTTTTTGAATAGAAGCAATGGTTTCATCATAATATCCCGGCTGCACCTGGTGGTTAAAGTACTGACGTGCATAGTCAGGATCATTCGTGGAAGAAATAACGCCGACTGCAACAAATGAAACAAAAAGCAAAAAAGAAAAGAGAAATACTTTATGATATCTCTTAAATAATAATGGCAATTCGTATTTCCAAAACAAGATGATTCGCGAAAAATTTTGCTTTCTGTTCTGATAAATACTCTGATAAATAGTTCCAGCGATTCCATTGATCCATCGGGTAACTTTACTTTTTGGGTAAAATGTCTTCGCGTATGCAAGATCGTCCAGCAATGTAATAAAACGATCGGCCATCTCATCAGGATCTTTTGTTTCCTCATGCTGATAGCGGTTCCATTTTTCTACATTTTTTTTTATAAATCTTGCTTCGCGCATATAATGCTATAAAATCGTTTTTTGTTTTTTTTCGGAAAGGAATTATTTTTTTTCTATTGACGGAACTATTAGCTGGGTTATTGGGCAACAACCCCCCGCAGCTTGTCGTTTTGAAAAAAGTTCCTCCAAAGAGAAACAAATTAATCATTAAAAAAAATAAAACAATCATTTTTATTTTTAAACAATAAATTGCCTTTATGTCGCTGATACAAATAGCAACTCCTTTTAATATTGATCTCGAATTTGAAATTGCAGAAACGCAGAAGCGGATTTTTGCTTACCTGGTTGATTTTACGATCCTCCTTCTTTTTTTTATGGGTATGAAATATTTGTATTATGGCGGATTTAACCTAAAAGACACCGAAACCCTTCGAAATCATGTGGGACTGGATATCCTAACGATTTCACTTCCTATGCTATTGTATTCCTTGATTTTAGAAGTGTTTATGAATGGCCAAACAATTGGGAAAAAACTTTTAAATATAAGAGTCATCAGTCTTGATGGCGGAGAACCTTCCTTAAGTCAATATATCACCAGGTGGATGTTTAAAGTTTTTGAATGGCCGTTCTTTTTTGGATATACTTATTTCAGTTTGGACAGTATTTCCGGATATATTCTTATTACAAGCTTTTTGGGACTGGCCGTTTTGATTATCATTGCAGTCAGCAAAAAAAACCAACGGCTTGGTGACATAGCTGCCAATACGGTATTGGTAAACACGCGATCAATCTTTTCGGTAGATGATACCATTTTTATGGATATCAACGAACAAAATTACGTAGTAACCTTTCCTGAAGTACTTAAGCTCTCAGACCGTGATATTAATACCATTAAGAACGTTGTGAATCTCTATCACAAAGAAAATAATATGCAAACCTGCGATCGCGTGGCATTGAAGGTGCAGGATGTTTTGAATATTCAATCAAGTATGTATTCCATCAATTTCCTGGAGACATTACTGGCAGATTATAATTACCTGGCAACGAAATGAGCTAACTGGCCATTGCCAATCCCAGCATGGATAAGATAAAAAGCAACACGAAAAGAGACAACATGATGATGATAAATATTCCGTAGAATTTTAAAAGTGATTTTAAGTTTTGCAGCGACTCGTCAAAATCTTCCTGGTTTGATGAATTTAACGCGACCTTCATTTTTGTGGAGAATTTATTGAGATATAGGCTTGGAAAAAAAAGTACGACCGCAGAGCAGAGATATATCACAGAAATAACAACCGATACTCCTCTCGCCGTTCCCGAAGTCAAACTTTGATACGCCGGCATGCTGGAATATAGCTTGGGTGCGAAGAAGGAAACTATGGCTAATAAGCCGCAGGATATAAATCCGACGATAGAAAGAAACTTTCCCCATCTGACGGCTTCGCCTAAAAAACTTTGAGATGCCTGAGATACCTGCAAATCGTTATTCAGAAGATCTAAGTGCTCCATTGCAATTAATTTTTATAAAGATTGCGAATCTAAAATTGAAATGCAAACTTTTTTCTGTGTTATACTATTTAGTTTACAGTAAACCTACAAATAATTCGTATTTGCATTTAAAGAAATAAAATCACAACCATACAGTAACCTATATTATAAATGATTAAGTAAATTTACATGCATTATATTTTTATTATTCGTAACCTTCACACATTCCCCATGAAAATTGCCCTCTACGGTTTTTTTTCTTTGCTATTTTTTTTCTAATGAAATTATAGCACAACATCTCAAACCAGGATTTGATAAATCACAATTTATAGAAATGTTGAAGATTGGCGCTAGAACCACTGCTGACAGTACTTATTACGCTTCGTTTCCATCTCCTGAACATTATAAAATGATTTATCAATCCCCGAAATCGGCCTTGATAATCTTTGGCAATTGTGGACGAGTGACGATTCCTTAGCTGTGATAAGTATCAGGGGCACTACCACAACGGCAGTAAGTTTTCTTGCTAATTTTTATGCGGCAATGGTTGCTGCGAAAGGAGCAGTACGATGATTCGAAAGCCGCTGTGCATGAGCAAACCCGCAAAACGTGCACAGAAAAACTACGAAAAATATCTCGGTAAAACGATGTCAAAATATATCAAGAAAAAGCTGCCGGATTTTGAACCACCTCTGTATTTAAAAAGCAATGATTATGTAAGAACCGGCACCACAATTGTTTTATACGCATACCGCGCATATTATCAAGCTTTCCCACAGGATGCAACTAAGACATGGGAAAATCATACACAGAAAACCTATTTGTATTTGGCTAAAAGAATCCCTGAATATTAACAACCAGCCACTGACATCAATATGTCTTGGCTGTTAAAATGTAAGTATTTCTATATTTTAATACATTAACATCATAATTCACAATTGCTTGCAGATTAGTTATAAAGCTAAATTTCAATAAATATATTGAGATTTACTCAATTCGTAATCTGTTGGAAAATCAAAAAAAAAATCATACTAATTTGCAGGGATTCTCAATTGTCATTTATTAGTCTTTAATTTAGTTTGAACAATTTTAAGTTATATCAATATTATTATATTAATTAACAAGTATTTGACCTTAAATATTTTATATAATTTATATAAAATTTTACACTATATAAAAAAGTAAAATTACTCGAAATAAAAAGTAACTATCCCATTCTTAAACTAAGCGATTTTACGATTTTTTCAGTAAATACTAGTTACTTAAAAAAGAGCAATACTCCCCTTTGCAGGGATCTCACAAATCCTATCTTTGTTCCAGAAGTTGATTGATGTTGATGTAAGCATTAATCAAAAAATAAATATCCAAATTTCTATTCGACAAAACAGAATCTATCCAAGTTCCTTGTAAAATCGAAAAATCCGATATCAGTCAACTTCTATTTTTTATCCAATATCATCTCTTTGCAAAAGTGTAAAGAGGAAACGAAAACCGACTTTTATTTTTGAAATCAACTCGCCCCAAAGCTTAACAGAGTATTTCTTAAATGAAGAAAAA
>DATCFI010000230.1:0-11413 GCA_036509585.1 Hanamia sp.
ATCAGGGCAATTTAAATCTACTGAAGGGGCAGATGCCTTCGCCGTTTTGAGATCAATTATCGACACGACCATTAAATCCGGACAAAATGTTTTGAATGCTTTATCACTTATAGCTAAATTGGAGACTGAATAGTTACAAATAATTTAATTAATGGAAACTACAACTGGTATCAAGAATAAAATCAGGCAATACATTATAGAAGCCAGCTATTCTAATCCTGAACAGGTAAAAGATGAATCACTAATCTTTGGCGAGGGCCTTTTGGATTCAATGGGATTTATAATGCTTATCAATTTTATTGAAGACACTTTTGGAATAAAAGCAAAAGATTCAGAATTGCTGGAAGATAATTTTGAATCTATAAATGCGATGGCCAATTTTGTGGAAATCAAATTAAACTAACCAAGAGATGTGCGGCATTGCCGGAATTTTTAACTATCATTCTCCTACGGAACCTTCGATGGACCTGAGTATCAGAAAAATGCTTTCTGTAATCAGACACAGAGGTCCTGATGAGAGTGGTATGTACATTGGAAAAAACGTTGGATTAGGCAATGTACGGCTGAGCATCATCGATTTGAAATCAGGTCAGCAACCACTTTCGGACGAATCAGGAAATTACTGGATTGTTTACAACGGCGAAATATTTAATTACAAAGAATTAAGAAAAGACATTGAAAAAAAGGGCATCCACCTTAAAACCCAATGTGACACGGAAGTAGTAGTTCAAATGTATGCTATGTATGGAGCCAGGTGCCTGCATCAGTTTAACGGGCAATTTGCATTTTGTATTTGGGATAAAAAAAATAACGAACTTTTTCTTGCGCGCGACCGGGTAGGAATTCGCCCCCTATTTTATTGGAACCAAAATAATTCTTTCGCGTTTTGTTCGGAGATAAAAGGATTGTTTACATTGGATAAAATTGACAAAAAGATTTCTACAGAAAGCCTCGCACAAGTGTTTACTTACTGGACTACGATTTCGCCAAACACGCCATTTGAAAATGTAAATGAATTGCCACCGGGGCATTACATGACAGTAAACGAAGAAAAAACCGAAATTAAGAAATACTGGAGCCTTGATTTCCCTGTTAAACAAAATAAATATTCCTACAGTTTATCAGATTCTATAGAGGAGTTCGACGATCTATTAAAAGACGCAGTAAGAATAAGGCTCAGGTCCGATGTTCCGGTTGCAGCTTATCTTAGTGGTGGGCTCGATTCCAGCCTAACTACTTCTCTAATTAAAGAGATCAATCCGGAAATTCTTAATACTTTTTCAATTGGTTTTAAAGAAAAAGAATTTGATGAAACATCTTATCAGCAGGAAGCGGCGAAATATTTCAATACGAATCATACAGCTTTTGAATGTACGTCAGATGAAATAGCAGAACAGTTCTTAAATACTATCTGGCATACTGAATTTCCTGTTTTAAGAACATCACCTACTCCCATGCTAATGCTTTCAAAAAAGGTTCGTGAAAGAAATATCAAAGTAGTTGTTACAGGAGAAGGGGCCGATGAATTTTTTGCGGGCTACAATATTTTTAAAGAATCTAAAATCAGAAATTTTTGGGCTAAAGAACCAGATTCTAAAATTAGGTACAAGTTACTATCCCGTTTGTATCCTTATTTGCCAATGCTAAAAGATTCTAATAGTATGGCATCCAAAATGTTCTTTGGATACAAACTTGGCGACACGAATAATCCTTTTTATTCGCATTTGCTTCGCTGGCACAATACGTCAAGAATAAAAAATTTCTTTTCGGACGAGATTAGTAATAGCATTAATACTCAAAATTTAAGTAAGACATGTTATCCGCATTTACCGGAAAATTTTATGAGCTGGAGTGAGCTCGCCAGATCCCAATTTCTTGAATCATCTATCTTCATGTCCGGTTATCTCCTTTCTTCGCAAGGTGACAGAGTTGCAATGGCAAATTCCGTAGAAGGTCGCTACCCATTTCTTGATTATAGAGTTATTGAATTCTCCAATCAACTTCCGGATAATTTTAAATTAAACTGCCTTCAGGAAAAATTCCTGTTGAAAAAAATGAGTATCGGAAAAATACCTTCTTCAATTACGAATAGATCAAAACAACCATATCGTGCGCCAATATCCACCTCCTTTATCAGCGCCAAACAACCTGCCTACATTTCTGAAATGCTTTCGAGCTCACGCATCCAATCCTATGGCCTATTTAATCCAAATAAAGTAGCGCATCTCATCAACAAAATGACTCAACAAGAGAATAACTCCGAAGTTGATCAAATGGCACTTGCTGGTATACTTTCAACGCAATTGCTTTACATGTTGTTCATAAAAAATCCAATAATTCCAAACATGGAAAACTTAAGCAACTTTAAAATAATTAATGAATCCACAATCTAAATATTGAGTAAACCGTTATAAATCCAATTGGATCATTTGGATTATATATTTGCAACTTTCAGAATCAAATAAAACATGTGCGGCATAGTAGGAATTATAAATAAAACAGGTCATGAAGTTAATTACCATCTTCTTAAAAAAATGGCCGAAACGATTCATCATCGGGGACCCGATGAAGATGGTGTAATGATAGACGGATCAATAGGCTTTTTCCATAAAAGGCTTTCAATTATAGATCTTCTATCAGGTCAGCAACCAATGACCTTTGACAAAAATATTATTGTCTTTAACGGCGAGATTTATAATTATATAGAACTTCGTGAAAGTCTAAAGAAGAAAGGCCATACTTTTCAAACTACTTCTGATACAGAAGTAATTCTTCATCTATATGCGGAATATGGTGATGAATTTGTGAATCTGCTGAACGGCATGTTTGCTTTTATCATTTATAATAAAACTAAAAATCAAGTTTTTATCGCCAGGGATCATTTTGGTATCAAACCATTATATTGGTATCAAGATAATAATATGATCGCGTTTGGCAGCGAAATCAAAGCGTTGCTTGCCCATCCGGAAATACGAGCTGAAGCCGACACAGATCATCTATATGAATACCTCACTTTCCAATTTATCATGGGCCAGGGAACCATGTTCAAAAATATTTATAAAATTCTTCCCGGCCATTCCATGACAATAAACTTGAAGAATTGGGATATTAAAACTTTAAAATACTGGCAACCAAATTTTAAAGTAGATTCTTTTCATAAGGAGGAATATTTTATCACAAAACTTCAGGGCATTTTAGAAGAGACAGTTAATCAACAACTAAGAAGTGATGTGCCACTTGGCACTTATTTAAGCGGAGGTATAGATTCATCGTTGGTAACAATTATGGCATCTAAATTACTCAATAAATCTATAAAATCATTTAGCGGCGCTTTTAAAGAAGGCCCGGAATTTAACGAACTGGAATACGCCAGGATTGCGGCTAAAACTGCTAACGCCGAACTTTTTGAAATTTTTCCTACGGAACAGGAATTTATAGACTTAATGCCAAAACTTATCTATCACCTTGATGAGCCAGTTGCAGGCCCCGGTCTCTTTCCTCAATATATAGTTTCAAGGCTTGCTTCAAAACACGTAAAAGTAATATTGGGCGGCCAAGGTGGCGACGAGATTTTTGGCGGTTATGCACGTTATATTGTAGCTTATCTCGAGCAAGCGTTAAAAGGAGCCATCTTCGAAACAAATGAAGAAGCCGAACATATCGTCTCTTTGGAATCGATACTACCCAACCTTCCATCGCTGAAACAATACATTCCAATGATGAAAAACTTTTGGCAAGAAGGAACATTCGAAGGAATGGAGCATCGATATTTTCATCTGATCAACAGAATGGGATCAACTAATGAATTTTTTCAACCGGATTTTGTACAAGAATGTAATCACGAAAAGATTTTTAAAAAATTTTCGGATCATTTCAATAATCCCGAAACCAAAAGTTATTTTAATAAAATGACGCATTTTGACATGGTGGCCAGTCTACCAGGTTTATTGCAGGTCGAAGATCGTGTAAGCATGTCTGTATCCATCGAATCAAGAGTTCCTTTACTTGACAAAAGAATTGTTGATCTTATTTCCACTATGCCTGCAGGAATGAAATTTAAAGGTGGTGAGATGAAGTATCTTCTGAAAAAAACAATAAAAGATATTATGCCTCCTGAAATAATGAAACGCAAAGATAAAATGGGCTTTCCTGTGCCGCTTCATATCTGGTCTAAGAATAAAGCGAAATCATTTATCATGGATACTTTACTATCAAAAAAAGCAAAAGAAAGAAACATGATCAATACGAAATATTTGGAAAATCTAATTAATGCTGAACAGCCATTCAGTCGGGGATTGTGGGGGCTTTTGTCAATGGAATTATGGTATGGACAGTTCATTGACCAATAAGCCCTATTTAGCCGCCAAAAGAACTTTCTAAGAAAATAAAAACCTAATCATTTCTTCGTTTACTATAACTTCCAGTTAAAAATTCAGGTAACACATTTCAATGGGTCTCGAGCACAATGACGTTAGAAAATAAGAATATAAAGTGTTTGTTCGCTTGTCTACACTTATTGTTTATATCTCTATTCGGATGATTTGAAAATTAGCTTTCGTGTTCCAAACCCTAAGAAATCGGAAACAATAGCTTTTACCGCTGAACTAAAACCCGCTTATTTGTTTGTTCACTGTTGAATATTTAACCGAAAGATTTCGATTGTCTTTAAACCTCTCCAAATGACAAAGGACTTGTTTTATCCGTCTTTAATATATAATATTGCATCCTCTGAGAATCTGCTTTATAATCCCTTTCCAAATAAACCATTTTGAATTATTCAATAGCTAAAGTTCCAGCTGCGAATAGTACTTTATTTTAACACCCAATTCTAATTAAAAAAAATAAAAATGGAATTAAATTCAGCACCTCTCACGGTAGAAAACTGGAAAATTAAAAAAATCGGGGTGATTGGTCCCGGTATAGTAGGTATGCCGATGGCTGCAATGCTTGCAAATGCAAAAATAAAAATAGGTACCGAAGAACCGGCCAAAGTAATAGTAGTTCAGAGGAATTCAAAAAACTCAGGTTGGAAAGTAGACACTATCAATAGCGGAAAATCTGTTATCGGTGGAATCGAACCCGAATTAGACGACATAACGCGCGAGGCGGTAAAAGCTGGAACTCTTTCTGCGAGCGCTGATTTTTCGATTCTCTCAGATGCAGATGTAATATTAGTATCTATTCAAACAGACAAAAATGAAAGCGGCTTTGAACCGGACTACGAGCCTATGTTTGGCGGACTTGAAAAATTAGCAGAAGCTTTACAGAAAAAACCTGCCGATAAAATTCCGTTAGTAATTTTTGAATCAACCCTTGCTCCTACTACTATGGATACATTGTTTCGCGAGCATTTTAAAAAATACGGCTTGATAGAGGGAAAGGATATTCTGTTAGGAAATAGCCCTAATCGCGTGATGCCAGGAAGACTTGTAGAAAGAATACGTGATGCAGATAAACTTGCTGGTGGGCTTCATCCTGAAACGCCCAAATTAATTTCAAAACTTTACAATCACATCGTAACCAATGGTGAAGTTTATGAAACAAACAGCCTCACTGCGGAGATCGTAAAAACGCTCGAAAATGCGTACCGGGATGTGAGAATCGCCTTTTCCACGGAGATTGTAAGGTATTGCGACGAAAACAATATTGATTTTTATAAAGTAAGAGACAAAGTAAATTCGATGCTTTCGCAAACTGATGAAGCGACCAGCGACCCCAATGCAGTACCAAGCGGAGGCTTGCTCATTCCGATGCTGGGTGTTGGCGGACATTGTTTACCAAAAGATGGAATTCTGCTCTGGTGGAGAAATTTTCAAAAAGGAAGTGACACCAGTAAAAGCCTCATACTTGAATCAAGATTGATAAACGATGTATCTCCGGTTCATACTTTTAAACAAGCGGAAAGAGCGTTTGGAAATTTGCACGATAAAAAAATTGCGCTCTTAGGTGTCGCTTATCGCTTTAATTCCGAAGACACACGCAACTCTCCTACTCTTGCGCTGGCTAATTATTTAAGGGACAATAACGTGGACTATATCTTGCACGACCCATACGTGAAAGAAGATGATCAAAATCTTTTGAGATTTAATCAGCAAGACCATTTAACACATGATTTGAATAAAGCACTTAAATACGCTGACTTTGTATTCATTTGTTCGGCACATAAAGAATACATTGATCATTTTGAAATCATCTATTCGTATAAAAATATTAAAGGCATCATGGATGCTTCCAATATTTATAATAGGAAACAATTCTTAGAAACTCCTGATCGATATGCCGGCATTGGCAAAGGCATAGAAAATCCTACTGAAGATTTTATTCAATTTTCCTATGAAAGTTTCCGTGCAATGGAAAAGGGATTGGGACATGAACTACTTGGACTTATTAATTTCTATAATGAAAATTATGCTTTTGACGAATACAATAAAGTGAAGTTTGAAGATGTACAACGATTAGCAAAAACCTGCTCCACAGGGTGCGAAATTGCTAATCCCGATCCGATCGAAAGGATTCCGATGTACAATGGCTTCTCAAGCATTCTTTCTGAGAAGGGATTTTTAAATGGTAAAAAATAAAGTGCTACTAATGTTATGCACCTTTATGAAGCCACAAAATAAATAGTTTGAAGATTTTTTCCATCGTTGGCGCACGTCCGCAATTCATTAAGCTGGCTCCTCTATCAAAGGGGCTTGAGGGTATTCACGAAGAAATAATCGTACATACCGGGCAGCATTACGACTATGCCATGTCTGAAAAAATCTTTATCGATTTGGACATTCGCGAACCTGATATTCATCTCGAAATAAATGCAGGGAGCTCCATGTCTCAAATTACTCAGATGATGATGATGCTGGATTCCGCGATGGTAAAATTCAAACCGAATCTGGTAGTTGTATTCGGCGATACAAACTCCACATTTGCGGGCGCTATGGCGGGAGCAAAACTAAACATCCCTATCCTGCATATTGAAGCCGGTTTGCGGAGCTACAACAGAAGTATGCCGGAAGAAATTAACCGTATCACTACTGATCATGTTTCTAAATATCTTTTCGCCCCCACCGAAACTGCAGTCACTATTCTGCAAAAAGAGGGCTTGGGAAGAAATAGTTTTTTTACCGGTGATATCATGGTGGACACGATGAAAAACAATCTTGAAATCGCCCTCAGTAAATCAACAATTATTAAGGATTTCAAATTAGAAAATACACCGTACAACTTACTTACGCTCCATCGAAATTATAATGTAGACGACACAAAAATCCTGGAGCATATTTTAAACGAATTAGGACATTTGAATGAGAAAATAATTTTCCCTGTGCATCCGCGTACACAAAAAATGTTGGCAGATAATTACCAGGTACCATCAAACATAACGATGATTGACCCGCAGGGTTACTTAGATTTCATAGTGCTCGAAAATTTTTCAAAAAAAATTATTACCGATTCCGGGGGGATACAAAAGGAGGCCTACATTCTAAAAAAGCCATGTATCACTTTGCGTACAGAGACTGAATGGATCGAAACAGTTGAAGAAAAATGGAACCTCCTTATAAATCCTTCAGAGAAACATTTCGCGGGCAAAATAAATTCTTTTGAGCCACCGGAAAAACAAAACGAAGTATTTGGAAAAAATGTCACAGAGAAGATGATAAAAATAATTAATCACATCTAATAAAGAATGACTGAACAAAAATCTTGGGGAATTGTTGGAGGCGGCATATTAGGAATGACGTTGGCATTGAGGCTTTCACAAAAAGGGCATAAGGTAACTATTTATGAGTCTGCTGAAAAAGTGGGCGGACTGACGAGTTCCTGGCAAATGCAGGGTGTCGTTTGGGACAGATTCTATCATGTGATCCTGATGTCTGATCTTAATACCAGAAAAATTTTAAAAGAAATAGGATTAGAAAATGATTTAAGATGGGTAGAAACCAAGACGGGGTTCTATTCTGACGGAAAATTATATTCCATGTCTAACCTGGTTGAATTTTTTAAATTCCCTCCGATCAACCTGATTGATAAATTTCGATTAGGGCTTACCATTTTTGCGGCTTCAAAAATAACAGACTGGCAACGCCTGGAAAATATTCCAGTTGCTGATTGGCTCACAAAGTGGTCTGGTAAAAGAGTGTTTGAAAAAATATGGCTTCCATTACTAAAAGCAAAATTGGGAGATAATTATAAAAATACTTCAGCTGCTTTTATCTGGTCCACTATACAACGGATGTATGCAGCGCGAAAAAGCGGCCTGAAAAAAGAAATGTTTGGATATGTTACCGGAGGTTATAACAAAATTAATAACCGATTTGCAGAATATCTATCGGAAAGCGGAATTAGCATTCAGTACAATTCTAAAGTAAATAAAATAAAGAAAAATTTTCCCGGGAAGATTGAAGTAATAACTGAAAACTCCACACAAGTTTTTGATAAAGTAATCTCAACTCTTGGCTCAAAAGAATCGGTAAGAATAGTGGAAGGACTTACAACTGCGGAGACACAAAAACATAATGATATAAAATATCTTGGGGTTATTTGTCCATCTATTTTATTGAAAAAACCTAT
Organism: Hanamia sp.; assembly: GCA_036509585.1. Classification (GTDB taxonomy): domain Bacteria; phylum Bacteroidota; class Bacteroidia; order Chitinophagales; family Chitinophagaceae; genus Ginsengibacter. The sequence continues at coordinate 8,566 of DATCFI010000230.1, forward strand.
TTCATCTTATTACGTTACGAACATCACCGATAGCTGGCCGCCCTTTACAGGCATTATTGAAATGACTGCATTGATAGATAAAGAAGAAACTAAAGGAAATCACCTTGTCTATCTTCCCAAGTATGTAGATCCTGATGATGAATTGTTTGACAAAGAAGAAAAAGAAGTGAAAGATCTATTTTTAGGCTCATTGTACAAAATGTATCCGGAACTTTCTGACGATGACCTAATTTTTTGGGGCGTTTCAAAAGCTCGCGTCGTATTCGCATTGCCTACGATTAATTATTCAAAAAAAGTCCCTGGAATTACCACATCATTAGGAAATTATTACATTATCAATTCTGCACAAATCATTAACGGTACGTTAAACGTAAATGAAACCATACAGGTGGCGGAAAGTAAATTAGAAGAAATTTTAAAGGAAAATGAGTAAGAAGAAACCATTAGCAAGTATCTCACTTGATCTCGATAATCAATGGACATACATGAAAATTCATGGTGACGAAGGTTGGGATAAATACCCATCTTATTTCAACATTTTTGTTCCACATGTTCTTGATGTATTGGATGATCTTAATTTAAAAATCACTTTTTTTATTGTAGGAAAAGATACCGAATTCGAAGAAAACACGAAGTACCTGAGAATGATAACTGAAAGAGGGCATGAAGTGGCGAGTCACTCCTATCACCATGAGTCATGGTTGCAAACTTATAGTTATGAAAAAATAGAAAAAGAAATAAGAGAAGCCGAAGAAGCTATTGAACGAGTCACCGGCCAGCGCACCACAGGTTTCAGAGGCCCCGGATTTAGCTGGAGCAAAGATTTGCTTAAAGTGCTGGAAAGTCGAGGATATAAATTTGATGCTTCAACATTACCTACGTATTTAGGACCACTGGCAAGAATGTACTATTTCAAAAAATCTGACTTATCAAAAGAAGAAAAAAAAGCACGTAAAGAACTCTTTGGAAAATTCAGCGAAGGATTTAGAAAACTGAAGCCTTACAAATGGGATTTGGGAGAAGGGAAAAGTATAACTGAAATTCCCGTGACTACGATGCCGGTTTTTAAACTGCCATTTCATTTAAGTTATTTGATTTATCTTGGGAATATTTCCATGCCTTTGATGAAGTTCTATCTGAACACATCCATAAGGATGTGCAAAATCACCAATACTCCTATCAGTTTTTTATTACATCCTCTTGATCTTATCGGAGGCGATCAGATCACACAATTGGCTTTTTTCCCGGGGATGAATGTGGATAGTAGTAAGAAGGTAGAAGTATTTAGAAAGGTGATTGGATTATTACAAAAGCACTTTAAAGTAGTGAATATGACAGCGCATTGGGATTTCATGGAAGAAAATAATACCATGGAATTGAAGAAATTGACATAATTATCGCCAATCGTAACAGTAAACAAACAAATATCATAATTTTATATTTTTAAATAACCTTGTTTTATTGCAAAAAATCAGCCTCGCATGAATTGTACTATATGCGATAGTAGTAATACAGAATTTAAATTTTTAAAGAATGGTTATGAAATTCTTCATTGTGCCGACTGCAGCCATCGCTTTACCAATTTTACGCCCACACCAAAAGAAATAAATCAAATTTATGCGGACGATTATTTTTTTAAAGGAGGCGCAGGATACGATGATTACACTTTAGAAAGAGATATGCTTATTAAAAGAGGAGAATACTACGCTGACAAGATAAACAAGTTTACAGATCATGGCAAAGTGCTGGATATAGGAGCGGCAGCAGGATTTATACTAAAGGGATTCGAGAATAAGGGCTGGCAGGGAATCGGGGTAGAACCGAATCATTCCATGGCTGAATATGGGAAAAATGAGTTGGGAGTAAATATTAAAAATGGCACTATCGAAACAGTAGAACTAAAAGATACTTTCGATTTAGTAATAATGATTCAGGTAGCGGCACATATCTATGACTTGCACAATTCAATATCTCGGATCTATAAATTTTTAAACCCAGACGGACAGGTATTAATTGAAACATGGGATAAAGACAGTTTAACAGCGAGAATATTTGGGAAAAATTGGCATGAATACAGTCCGCCGGGAACATTAAATTACTTTAGCAAAAAGACTTTAAACCGATTAATGCTTCAACATAATTTTTCTATGGTGGCACAAGGGACTCCCAGAAAAAGTATTCATTCTAAGCATGCTAAATCATTGATAAGACATAAGATGCTTGAATCGAAAGGATTAAAATGGATGGCGGGAACTACCGCATTAATTCCCGGAAATTCAATTTTACCTTATCCATCAGAAGATTTATTTTGGACTTTGTATCAAAAGAATACTTACTAAAAGTATACAAAATAAAAATCAATAACATTATGATCAAGAAATTGATGACAAAGCTCCATAGGCCTGTATATAAAAGCAGGATGGTTAGCCTTGGGCAAGCTATTATACCTCATCTATCGGAAAATGACAGAGTTCTTGATGTAGGGTGTGGATTTGGTGAATTTGCTGATTTTATCATCAGAAATGAGAAAACTCCAAAAGGAGTTAGTATTATTGGTGTCGAAAAATTTATAAGGCCTGGTACTTTAATAGAAGTCAAACAAATGGTAGAAGGCAAAATTCCTTTTGCTGACAACTATTTTAACTGTGTAATGTTACTTGATGTGCTTCATCATGAACAAAATTGGAATCAGCTATTAGATGAGTGTATTAGGGTTTCTAAAAATTTAGTGATAATAAAAGATCATAGGGTAACTACTAAATTAAGCTATTATCGTATTTGCCTTCTCGATTGGCTGGCGAATAAGCCATATAATATAGTGTGCCTTTACAGATATTTTACCGTGAAT
>DATCFI010000231.1:0-3252 GCA_036509585.1 Hanamia sp.
ATCAGGGCAATTTAAATCTACTGAAGGGGCAGATGCCTTCGCCGTTTTGAGATCAATTATCGACACGACCATTAAATCCGGACAAAATGTTTTGAATGCTTTATCACTTATAGCTAAATTGGAGACTGAATAGTTACAAAATTTGTTTGTTTACTGGTCGTAAAAGAAATTCAGTTGAACTTACATCACATAAATTTGGGCAAAAATTATATGCCTGTAAACACATCGCTTCTCGGAGAGCTGAAGCTGGAAAGTCAGAAATGCTAAAAAAATAATTGAAGAGACACCTCCGGATAAACAGGACTGGCAGCCTCATTAAGAAAGGCAGTAAATCAGCAAATTTTACAAATTCTTATTTTCTTCCAGTTCACTGATCAATTGACCTACCAGCGCAGTCCAGCCCGTTTGATGGCTGGCACCGAGTCCGTTGCCATTATCGCCGTGAAAATATTCATAGAACAAAACAAGGTTCCTATTTTCAGGTTTGCTATAAAACCAGTTTTCGTCACCGTTCACTCTCCGGTTTCCTAAGTCATCTATTTCAAAAAGGCTGATCACTCTTTTAGTCAGTTCGTCCGCCACTTTTTTCAAATTCATTTTATTACCTGAGCCAGAAGGAAAATCCACTAGTAAATCATCCCCATAGAATTCACCAAATTTACGGATAGACTGGATTAGGATATAATTGATAGGCACCCAAACCGGTCCACGCCAATTGGAGTTTCCTCCAAAAAAATCCGACGTAGAATCTCCGGGATCATAACGAATGCTGTATTCGATATTATCAATCCAAACAGAATACGGATTGGCTTCATGATATTTTGACAAAGCCCGAATACCACCCGGAGAAAGAAATTCATCTTCACTCAGCACATGATGTAATATTTCCATCAGCCTATCCTTTTTCACAAGCGACAATAGAATTTTATCACCTTCCAAGTTTTCTTCGTTGGGCCAGAAAAGATCATTTTTCTTGCGGTATTTTTCAAACCAGGCAATTCTTTTTTTGAAATCAGCGAGCTTATCAATGACATGAGGTTCAATAATGGAAACGGCAAATAAAGTTGTAAGTCCTACAATAGATTGAATCCTCAAATGAAGAGGATTTGAGTCAGCTTTTACAAGCAGGTCGTAAAAGAACTTATCGGTGTCATTCCATAAACCGTACTGGTTTAATGCTTCGGCGATTAAAATAAAATGTTCAAAAAATTTGGTTCCCGTATCTTCGTACGTATCATCCACCACGGCTATTTCCAGCGCCATATCCATCATATTCAATGCATACATTCCCATCCAACTGGTACCGTCAGCCTGCTCCAGGCGGTGGTTTCCGGGCATCTCTATGCTCCTGTTAAATATTCCAATATTATCCAACCCAAGAAAACCTCCCTGGAAAATGTTGTTACCACTGGCATCTTTTCGATTAATCCACCAGGTAAAATTAATTATGAGTTTGTGAAATACTTTTTTGAGAAAACGAATATCGCCCGTACCCGATTGTTTTTTCTCTATGTTGTAAACCTGCATAGCAGCCCAGGCCTGAACGGGCGGGTTTACGTCACTGAAGTGCCATTCGTACGCAGGTAACTGCCCATCGGGCTTCATGTACCATTCCCTCATAATCAGTATCAACTGGTGCTTGGCAAATCCTGCATCCAGCATCGCCATAGACACACATTGAAAAGCAAGATCCCATGCGGCATACCACGGATACTCCCATTTATCAGGCATCAAAATTATATTCTGATTCTTGAGGTGTTTCCACTCGTGATTTCTACCATAAAGTTTGCCATCATTTACCGGAGTAATGTCATCGCTGGTGGTCAGCCATCTTTCTACATCATAATGATAAAACTGTTTGCCCCAAAGAATGCCTGCAAGCGCCTGGCGCTGTATATTCTTTAAATCTTCAGAAATATTTGTTGGTAAAATGGCATTATAAAATTCATCTGCCTCTGTCTTGCGAGTGGCAAAAATATTTTCGAATCCTTCTTCAAATCCGTTATCTAATTCTTTGTCGGAGAGGCGCAGGTAAATGGTTTTTGTTTCTCCGGCTGCTATATCGTAATCATAAATTGGGGCAAATTTTGTTCCGGCAGTATTCTGACGTAATGGTTTCACGCGCTTTTTATGAATGATCGCGTCATGAAATGCATCTTTTACAAAAGGTGTTGCATTAGTTACTCCCGAAAGTTTTTTTGTATTAGTGATATTATCTGTGAAATAAGTACCACGTGGTGTTGGAAAATATAAATAATAGGTTCCTAAACGTTGATGCGTTGCCCTTGCTGTGTTTTTATTTATTAGCGTTATAACAGGCTTCTCTGTCAGCTTTTCATTGCTATGTCGGTTATAAAACCACAAGGTCGGAAGCAGCGTGATTCCAGCGCTTTCAGAATATTGGTTATGGATATCAATTTTAATAAAAATATCCCTCGAATCCTGTTTGGCATAGGTGATCTTTACATCAAAATATTCATTGTTGTCAAAAATACCGGTATCTAACAGTTCATATTCCGGCTCATCTTTTGATCTTTGTTTGTTTTGAGATTTTAAATCTTCATAAGGAAATTCCCGTTGTGGATATTTATACAAATATTCCATGTAATAGTGAGTAGGCGTATTATCTAAATAATAATACAATTCCTTTACGTCTTCTCCATGATTACCTTCTTTATTTCCTAATCCAAACAATCTCTCTTTTAATATTGGGTCTTTACGGTTCCATAATGTTATTGCAAAGCAAAGATTCTGAAAAAGGTCCGATATGCCGGCAATACCGTCTTCGCCCCAGAGATACGCTCTGAAATGCGATTGATCAAAAGGGAAATAATTCCACGCGTCTCCCGTATACCCGTAGTCTTCACGCACCGTGCCCCATTGTCTTTCGCTTAGATAAGGTCCCCATTGTTCTAAAGGTATTTTTCTTGGTAAATTATCCGCGAGTCTTTGATGTTCTGCTGTCATTATTTTAATTTCTCAACCCTTTTTCGCAACCGATTATTCTCTCGTTTTCAAATAGTAATCCGTGATTCTTTATTGCTAAACAATTCAAAAAAAATCATCTCCTCCTTCCAAAGATATAACCTGGCTGTGATTCGGCAATCGCAATGTATCCGTCCGTCCAACCACATCTTGTCCACAAATATAATAGCCAATAGTTTTGCATGATAAAAAAAATAACATGCGCAACAATCCGGAATTACGCCGCCAAATGTTTGAGATGATCGAACACTGGCAACAAAGCGGCCT
>DATCFI010000232.1:0-7986 GCA_036509585.1 Hanamia sp.
AATATTCAAAACAACTTGCCTCGTCTTTAAATTGCCGATTAAATTTGATTGAGTTCACTCCTACAAATTTAAACTTTTTATCCATCGAGCTAAAATAGCTCTTTTTTAATTATTGGGTGGCCTAAACGTATATACCTATAAGCTTATCTCATTTTTCGATGACTTTTTAGATGAAAGATGATAGCCGGTGGAGGTAGCGATCTTATTCGTAAACCATTCAACGGTTTGTGAAACAGCAGCGTCGGAAGCGCTTGTTGCTACCGTAGTTGAATTATTGAGTACGAAATGACCGTTATGCTCCTGCATGGTTAGCGGCCTGGGAATAATAGAAATAGAATCACCCCCTTTTGCATAAAAAGTGGTAAAAGAAAAAAGGCAATAAAGCAAATTAAGAGAAACGAGCGGTTGGTAAAAGGCTGTTGGTTACAGCAAATTTTTTTCATTGAAAAATGATTTAATTTAAAAGCCCAAGGTACGGATAGTTGAACAAAATCCTCAGCCCTTGATCTCTCTTTTGACAAGCTCAGGAGAACAGATTTAAAAATGGAGAAGGGGTTAGGGGTGAGGGTTGGCCACCCTTGAACAAAATCTCAAAAAATAACTGATAGTGAAATAATTGATTCATTTATTTCTTACTTTGTGAAGTAACTGATTGCATTTTTAAATGTTGACTGCACATTGCTTTTAATGAAATGATTAGCAATAAATATCTATCAATCTGAAATATAAGTTAATGTCAAAAGAGGCCAAAGCCAGGATAAAAATAAATAAACTTCTTGAGGAAGCCGGATGGCGCTTCTTTGATAGCGAAAAAGGAAAAGCGAATATCATTTTAGAGAACAATGCTAAACTTTCTCAAAGCGAATTAAACGATCTGGGAGAGGATTTTGAAAAAACCAAAAAAGGTTTTATTGACTATTTATTACTTGATAATAAAGGGTTTCCCTTTATTGTTTTGGAAGCAAAAAAAGAAGAAGTAAATCCGTTATCCGCAAAAGAGCAGGCACGAAAATATGCACAATCTCAAAACTGTCGCTTCATCATTCTTTCTAACGGAAATCAACATTATTTCTGGGATTTGACCCGGGGAAATCCAAACATCATTTCCAGGTTCCCCTCGCCTGAAACAGTTATTGGCTACACTTCTTATAAACCAGACCCCGAGGCATTAATAAATGAAACGGTAAAAGAAGATTATATCGCCATTACTCAAAAACCGGATTATGAAAAAGATCCACGCTATTCTGATATATCACAACGACAGGCTTATATTGACGAAACCAAACTTCGCTTTCTTCGTAAATACCAGATAAGAGCCATTGAAAGAATACAGGAAGAAGTAAAGGCAGGAAAAGACCGCTTCCTGTTTGAAATGGCTACAGGCACTGGTAAAACATTGACTTCGGCAGCGGGTATCAAATTATTTTTAAGAACAGGAAATGCAAGGCGGGTTTTGTTTTTAGTTGACCGTTTGGAATTGGAAGATCAAGCGAACAAAGCTTTCAATCAATATCTCCACAATGATTATAGAAGTACAATCTATAAAGAAAACAGAGATGATTGGCGAAAATCTGAAATTGTGGTTTCAACCGTTCAATCATTTTTATTTAAGAATAAATACAAACGACTTTTTGCACCGACTGATTTTGACCTGGTAATTTCAGATGAAGCACATAGAAGCATTGGTGGAAATAGCAGAGCCGTATTTGAATATTTTATCGGTTATAAATTAGGGCTTACAGCAACACCTAAAGATTACCTGAAAAAAATTGATGCGGAAGAATTAAGCGATAAAGACCCGAGAGAATTGGAAAGGAGAATGTTGCTTGATACTTACACCACTTTCGGCTGCGAAGATGGCAAACCTACTTTTCAATACAGTTTGTTGCATGGAGTGAAAGATGGTTTTTTGGTGAACCCAATTACAGTAGATGCAAGAACAGAAATTACCACACAATTACTTTCTGATAAAGGATACAGTGTGCTCCTGGAAAATGAAGATGGTGATGATGAAACACATTCGTATTACCAAAGAGATTTTGAAAAGAATTTTTTCAGCGAAAATACCAACAGGATTTTCTGTAAAACTTTTATTGAAAATGCCTTGCGCGACCCGATAACCAATGAAATAGGTAAATCCATTATTTTTTGTGTAAGGCAACATCACGCAGCAAAAATCACCCAGATACTTAATGAATTTGCAGACAAGCTATTTCCTGGAAAATATAATTCTGATTTTGCTGTACAGGTTACATCGCAAGTGCAGGATGCGCAACAGTTGACAATCAATTTTACTAATAATAATTTGAACGGAAAATGAAATTTCAATCCCATGTACAAGACGAGTAAGACGAGAGTTTGTGTTACTGTTGGGATGATGACTACCGGTTATGATTGCCCTGATCTGTTGAATGTTTGTTTGATGCGGCCCATCTTTTCTCCGACAGACTTTATCCAGATAAAAGGACGCGGAACAAGGAAGCATAATTTCTTAGAAGAATTATTAGATAAAGATTTAGCAAAAGAAATTGTAAAGCCGGATAAGAAAAATTTTAAGCTTTTTGATTTCTTTGCCAACTGTGAATATTTTGAAAAGGAATTCAATTACGATGAAATTTTAAAGCTTCCAGCTAATCCTTCAAAAAGTGATGGGAAAGGAGGTGGTACTTACGTTACTCCTGATGATTATGATAGCACCAATCCTGATCCATTAAAAACAATGATGGTGAATGAAGTAGGTGATGAGGGAATGAAGATTGACAGAATGTATTTTGATCACTTTGAAGAAACGGTAAAAGAAGATGAAGTAGTAAAAAAAATGATTGAACGAAAAGACCTTGACGGAATTGAACAATACATTTTGCAGTATATTTTTGATAAACCAGAAGAATATTATAATCTCGCAAAGCTGCGCAGTTCGATGAAAGTGGACAGAAGATTAACCCTTCGGGAAATCATTGAAAAAATGCTCGGTTACATTCCGTATTTTAAAACCAAAGATGAATTGCTGGAAGATGAGTTTGATAAATTTGACAGCAGGTATATGCCGGATGAAGCATTTTTCAATTATGCTAAAAACTTTTTTAAAAGTTATATTACAGATGCAGAATTTAGGGAGATTATTGAACAAAAGAAATACGCATTGCTCAATACGAATCCGAATGGAAATGTTTTTAGAAAATTACCACGGGAGTTGAGGGCATTGATTCCTGAATATATAAAAGATAATGTGAGTATAAATAAATTTATGGCGTAGTGTCCTGAACTATGATTTTAAATGATTTAATGAAGACTATGATTAAAGAAAATTTGGAAATCATAGTCCATCAAATAATCAAACAAATCATAGTTCAAGATAAAAAAATAATATCAAATGAATCCTATAATTAAATCAGAATATCCGGAAAGCGAATTGACAGGAAAGATTATTGGTTGTGCCCTGGAAGTGCATAAAATTTTAGGCAATGGTTTCCAGGAAGTGATTTATCAAAGAGCACTTGAAATTGAAATGAGAAATCAGAAATTAGAATTCAGCCGTGAGCATGAAATGGAGATATTTTATAAGGACGAAAATATTGGAACAAGGCGTGTCGATTTCTTTGTAGAGGGAAAAATAATGGTTGAACTTAAAGCGATCATTCAATTAGAAGATGTTCATCTTGCACAGGCAATAAACTATTTGGAAGCTTATAATATGAAGATTGGATTGCTGATGAATTTCGGTAGCCGAAGTTTGCAATTTAAAAGGGTAATGAAACCGAAAGGGATCTGAACAAAGAATATCTGAACTATGATTTTAATGGTTTAATGAAGACTATGATTAAGGAATATCTGAACTATGATTTTAAATGATTTAATGAAGACTATGATTAAGGAATCATAGTTATCAAATAATCAAATAAATCATAGTTCAAGACAATCAAACAAATCATCGTTCAAGACAAAAAAATAAATAATGCTCGATAATACCACTAAAAGACGCATAGATACCGCCCGCGATATTCTCGTAGGCAAAGTGCCCGACCCAAAAAGCCAGGTAGAACAAATTACCATTGCGCTCATTTACAAATTCATGGACGATATGGATAAGGAAGCCGTGGGCTTTGGCGGCCTTGCTACCTTCTTTACCGGCGAGTATGAAAAATATGCGTGGACAAAAATCTTTGACCCCAAACTCGGCGGTTATGAAATGCTCAATCTTTACAGCGAAGCAATTTTAAAACTCAACCAGAATCCCAACATCCCGCAACTGTTTCGCGATATTTTTAAAAATGCTTACCTGCCTTACCGCGACCCGGAAACTTTAAAATTGTTTCTGAAAACCATCAACGAATTCAGCTATGACCATAGCGAAATGCTTGGTGATGCGTTTGAATATTTACTTTCTGTATTAGGCTCGCAGGGCGATGCGGGGCAATTCCGTACACCCCGACACATCATTGATTTTATGGTGCGCGTGGTAGCGCCAAAAAAGGGAGAAACAATTTGCGACCCCGCTTGCGGCACGGCTGGTTTTTTAATTTCTTCTTACAAATACATTGTAGAACAAAACACCAAAAAAACAAAAGGCGATTTGCTAACGCCCGACGACCGCAAAAAAATGATGAAGCAATTTGCCGGTTATGATATTTCGCCGGACATGGTGCGCCTCAGTTTGGTAAATATGTACCTGCACGGATTTACCTCGCCAAAGATTTTGGAATATGATACATTAACCAGCGAAGAAAGATGGAATGAATACTATGATATTATCTTAGCCAATCCGCCGTTTATGACTCCAAAAGGCGGCATCAAACCACATAAAAAATTTACCATCCAGGCGAGTAAAAGCGAAGTGCTTTTTACCGATTATATTGCCGAACACATCAATCCCGTTACAGGCCGCGCCGCTATCATAGTTCCCAACGGAATTGTAGCTACCAGCCAAACCGCTTACAAACAATTGCGCAAAATGCTGGTGAAGCAAAGCCTTATTGCCGTTATTAGTTTGCCTGCTGGTGTTTTTCAACCTTATAGCGGCGTAAAAACTTCTGTATTAATTTTAGACAAACGATTGGCAAAAAAAGCGAACCACATTTTATTTTTAAAAATAGAAAATGATGGTTTTGACCTTGGCGCGCAAAGAAGAGAAATTGAAAAAAATGATTTGCCTTTGGCTTTACAAATGATTGATGAATATAAAAATCGCCTGAGCAGAAATTCATTTGATTTTGGCGATTATTTTGATTTCATAGTAAAGCAAAATCATAGTAATCCCTTAATCACAAAAATCAAAGTTCAGGCAATGGCAACTTTGGTAGAGAAGGAAAAGGTTTTGGAGAATAAAGATGTCGTGTTGAGTGCGGAGAGGTATTTTGAAATTGCAAAACTTACAAATTCCAATTATGATATTGTAAACATCCATGATTACTGTAATTTTAAAAGAGGCACTTCAATAACTAAAAAGGATGTTACTGAAGGATGTATTCCGGTAATTGCAGGAGGGCAACAAGCAGCATATTATCATAACATTGCCAATAGGCCTGAAAATACAATTACAGTAAGTTCATCAGGTGCATACGCAGGATTTGTAAATTTTCATACAGAGCCAATTTTTGCCTCTGATTGTTTTACAGTTTCACCAAAAAGCAAAGATGATTTAGACATAAAATATTTATTTCACCTTCTCAAAAGTAGACAGCAAGAAATTTATTCATACCAGGAAGGTGGAGGACAACCTCACATTTATCCAAAGAATTTTGAAAATTTCCAAATCCCCCTTCCACCACTTTCCATCCAACAACAAATAGTAGCCGAAATAGAAGGTTATCAAAAAATAATAGACGGCGCAAAACAAATAGTGAACAATTACAAACCTGTTATTAATATTAATCCGGAATGGGAAATGGTGGAGTTAGCAGAGGCATGCATTCCAAAAATTGGAATAAAGGCAGGGCCTTTTGGTTCATCTCTAAAAAAATCAGATTATTCAAAAAAAGGATATAAGATTTATGGACAAGAGCAAGTAATAGCGGGTGATATTTCAATAGGAAATTATTATGTTTCAGAAGAAAAATTTCAACAGTTAAAATCTTGCAATGTGTTACCAAACGACATTTTAATTAGTTTAGTTGGAACAATTGGTAAGTCATTAGTTGTTCCTGAAAATGCACCATTAGGTATTATAAATCCAAGATTATTAAGAATAAGAACAACGGAGTTGCTTCTTCCAGCTTTTCTTCGGCTTTGCTTGATTCAAGATTTTTCAACAACATTTTTCAAACGTGAAAGTAGTGGCGGAACTATGGAGGTTTTAAGTGGTGATATTTTAAAAAGACTTTTAATTCCTCTTCCCTCAATCACCGAACAAGAATTCATTGTAAACTGCATAGAAGAAGAAATGCAATTGGTAGCGGCCAATAAAAGATTGATTGAAATATTTGAACAAAAAATAAAAGATAAAATAAATGAGGTTTGGGGAGTGAAAGAAAAAAAATATGAGGAAGAAGATGAGATGGTAACAATGGCTGCTGAGGAATGAAATAAGATTTGATTAAAAAATCAAAATAAGAATTCGTATTATTTGTTTGTTTACTGTAATTTCTGTTGACTATTTTGCTTTTTGTCTGCACTTCTTTCCTCAAAGAAAAATCCTGAAAGGATGATATTATTATAGAACGAAAAATAATAACAAAGCAAAACCCTGAAAGGGTGATATGATTATGAATAAACACAAAAAAATAATTATCTCATGTCACCCCTTCGGGGTTCTGTTGTGAGATTATGTTTGAGCTATAATAATTTCATCCCTTTGGGATTTAAAGCCGGAACGCCCGCCTGAACGGAGTCATTCGGGCAGGGCTGACATGATTATAGAAAAATAAAAAATCGCGAAGTTCCAGAACCAGGAACGCCCGCCTGAACGGATTTATTCGGGCAGGGCTGACATTTTCTTCTTAACTTAATGACATTGAGCATCCGCTTGTGCTATTGTTATAAAGAGATCAAAAACATTTTACGAATGAGTTTTAAATCAAATCAGGAAAATGATAAACACAAGCGGATGCTTGCGCCAACTGAGGGAAGCATGAGTACTTCATCTAATCAGTATTTATTTCAATTTTAATCTTATTCTTCTACAACACTTGCACTTGGCGCATTTGATTTAACGGATTCTATTCCATTTTCCCTCCCCGATTCCGATTCATACATTTCACTTGTTCCTATTATTTGACCATTTGTTGCTTTTAAATTGAAATAATGTTTTCCATTAGTTGATTTTTTCCTGTCGTACTTACTATCGTCTTTTGAATTAGCCTTTACAGAATCAATTCCGTTGTTACAGGCTGCTTTAGTAGTATATCCTTCACTTGCTAAAATCTTTTGACCATTATCAGCCTTAAGGCTGAAATAATATTGACTGTTTGTCCCGGTTTTAATTACAAATTTTCCCATGATAAATTTATTTTTTAGTGAACGCTAATTTACCTCTTTTTAGTTAAAAATCAATACATCGCCGCTGTTGTTAACGCAAGCATCCGCTTGTGATATCGTTATAAAGAGATCAAAAACATTTATGAATGAGTTTCAAATCAAATAAGGAAATTATAAACACAAGCGTACGCTTGCGCCTGGAGAGGTGTATGATGTTATAAATGACATTATTTCAACGCCTTCTTTTTAGCGAATGTCAAAAGCCATAATACCGTTCCGGTGATTATAATTATGATTGGTACCAAGTCCGCTAACGAATTATGTGAACCAAAAGAATTACTATTAGGATTATAAACTCCATGGATTATGTTAACAATATTTATTAATAATGAAAGAATGGAAAAGATAGTAAGCCCTTTTGTTGACCAATTGCTTTTCCCGGTTTCGTTTCCCTGGTTATTTAAAAAGTGGGTACCCATCACTATTAGGAGTGCAATAACAATAAATTGAAATAAATAAGCAACTATAGAAGATTCCACCGGAATATAATGTCCGCCTGCCCACCCATAACCT